>NZ_JBEXCV010000064.1:0-44840 GCF_040605455.1 Embleya sp. NPDC005575
CCGTGCGTGCGCAGTACCGCGGCCTCGTCGAGGAGGACCTCGTAGGCGGCCTGGTCGGTGGCGGCCGCGTGGACCGCCAGCGGGGTGACCTCCCACAGTGCGATACCCAGGCCGTACAGCCGGGCCCGGGTGGCCGGCGCGACCATCGCGGGTGATACGCCGTCGGCGCCGAGCGCGGCCACGACGGTGCGCAGCGGGTCGTCGGCGTCCAGGGGGAGCGCGGACAGGGCCGCGCGGGCCTGGGTGGTCCGGGCGCGGTCGCCTGCCTCCCATGCGGCGCCGGTCGCGGCGAGCAGGAGCGCGGCGCGACCATGGGCCGCTTCCAAGAGCAGTGCTCCCGCTTCGGAGCGGTGTCCTTCGGCGTGTCGCAGGGCGGCGCGTAGCCGGATCGCGGTGCCGGAGGAGTGCGCCGAGCTGCCCTCGTCGGCGACGCCGTCCAGGTCGGTGGCGTCGGCGGTGTCGAGCAGGGTGCGCGCGCGGATCGGGAAGCCGGCTTCCCACGCGGCGTATGCGGCGGCCACGTAGCGGCGGCGGGCCACCGGGCGATCCGAGGTCAGTCGGGCTGCCTGCTCCCAGGTCGCGGCGGCGGCGCCCGCGCCGAGTTCGCGGCGGGTGCGGCCGGCGCCGGCTTCCAGGGCGGCGGCGAGGTCGGCGTCGGGGCCGGCGGCGAGCGCGGCCAGGTGCCACGGTCGCCGATAGGCGAGAGCACCGCTCGCAGCGTAGACCAGTGCCCCGTGCAGTGAGCGGCGCTCCGCAGCGCTGAGCGAGCGACGTACCTCCTCGCGCGCCGCCGCGCTCCGGAATCGCACCCGGTGTTCGGCGGCGTCGACCAGGCCGGCCCGCAACACCGCGAGCCGAGCGCCCCGCCCGATACCGATCCGCCGACCGGCGACGGCCAACTGGTCCAGGTCGGCGGCCGGTTCGAGCGCGGCCAACGCGAGCAGCCGGCGAGCCTCCTCCGGCAGCGCCGCGAAGGGCACGTCCGCACCGGCGACCGCCGCACCGGAATCCGCCCGGGGCGCCCCCGCCCCGGCAGCGCCCCGGGCGGTCTCGGGCACCGCCCGAGCTGACGTACCCGCGTCGAATTGCCCGGAACCGTCCGGGAGTCGCTCGGTCGCAGCGCCGACTTCGTCGCCCCCGGCCGTCGTTACCTGCTCTGCGGAGCCGGCGACCCGGGATACACCGTCCGCCGTGCCACCTTCCGGCCGACCGCGTCGTGTATCCGCAGTCGCGCGGCTCGCCCAGGGCTCCGCCGCGCGGGCCGTCGGATCGGCGTCCGTGTCGGTGCCGAAGAGCAGGCCGCTGCCCCCCGCCCTGCCCGCGGCCGAGCCGTCGACGCCCCCGCGACCAGAGGCTGCCCGCTCGGCTGCCGCGGGCTCCACCCCGCTCCCGCCGGCCGCGCTGCCGACCATGGCACCGCCTACGCCCTCGGCCGATGCCGCGCCCGCCCGATTGGCGATCCGGCCGCCCGCGCCCGACGCAGGCGCCTTTGCCGCGCCCGCCTCGCCCGCAGTCGGGCCGTCCACGCCCACGACCGCGCTGCCCACGACCGACTTCGTCGCTGCCGGGCTCGGGTCCGCGGTCGCGCCCTCCCGCGTCGCGCGCAGGACGGCGATCGGCAGGCCCTCGGCACGTCCCGCGATGTAGGAGACGACCGCCGCCGAGGCCGCGTCGAGCCAGTGGGCGTCGTCGACGAGGACCAGGACCGGCTGTTCCCGGGCGGTGATCAGGATCAGCGAGCAGGCCGCCGCGGCCACCACGCCGCGATCGGCCGCGCCGGGAGCCAGGCCGAGTGCGATGCGCAGCGCCTGGGCCCGGGTGTGCGGGAGGCGGCCGATCCTCGGGTGCAGGTCGGCGAGCAGTTGGCGCAGCGCGGTGTAGGGGAGGGCGCCGCCGCCGCGAGGGCCGGCCGTCCGCAGGACGGTCATCCCCTTCGCCTCCCACATCGCCTCGGCCAGGAGCGTCGTCTTGCCCGCCCCCGCGGCCCCGCGCAGCACGACGGCTCCGCCGTCACCGGCGCGCGTCCGTTGCAGCAGTGCCGTGACGGCGGCCAGTTCGTCGTTCCTTCCGTGAAGCACGGAAACTCTCCTCGCATCTCGCTCACACCCCCGTGGTGTGGCCGGCGGCCCCGCCGGATTCGGCCGGACCGCCGCACTATGAGCCTGAGCTTGCCCGTTCCCGGTCAACACATGTTCAACATTCACTCAACGTGTGGAGTCCGGACCAAGTAATTACGGACATGTGACACCGACATCGGGTCGGCGTCACGCCGGCATCCGGCTGAATATCCGTCAGTCTTTCGGTTGAAGGCGTTCGAAGATCCGTCCGAAGGGCCCGTCCGAAGAGCGGCTGAATGTCCGTCAGTCCTTGTACTCCGGCCGCCGCTTGTCCTTGCGGGCCCGAATGGCCTCCTCGAAGTTCTCCGTGGTCAGTCGCACGTACAACTGGGCGTGTCCCTCGTGGTCCATGTGCGAGTGCATGCTGCCGGCCTCCATGCCGGACCACAGCAACCGTTTGGTCACTTCCACCCCCACTCGACTGAACCCGATGATTCGCTCGGCGAGTTCGTACGCGTCGTCGAGCAACTTCTCGCCCGACACCACGCGCGACACCAGCCCGATCCGCTCGGCCTCGGTCGCGTCCACGTCCCGTCCGGACAACATGATCTCGAATGCCCGAGACGACCCGATCGCCCGGGGGAGCAAATAGCTGATTCCGAGCTCGCTCGCGGTGAGTCCGTTGTTGATGCCGGCCGCCCGGAAGTAGGCCGTGTCGGCGGCGATTCGGATGTCGGTGGCGGTGGCGAGACAGAAGCCACCGCCGATCGCGGGGCCGTTGATCGCGCCGATCACCGGTTGGTGCATCCGGCGCAGCCCCAGGATCACGTCGTCCAGGATCTCCATCGAACGACGGGCGATGCTGGTTCGGGTCAGACCCTTGATGCCGGGGATGCGGCCGGAATTCTCCAGATCCGCGCCGGAACAGAAGCCCCTCCCGGCACCGGTCAATATGACGACACGCGTATCGTTGTCGGCGCTCACGGCCTCCAGAGCCTCACGAAAGGGGACCATGACGTCGAAGGCCATGGCGTTCATGCGGTCCGGTCGATTGAGGGTGATGAGCGTGACATGGGGGCGGGGCTTGTCGACGAGTACGAAGGACATGGGGGCGTCATCCTCGGCATGATTGAGGGGCTAAGGGCTTCGAGTCGCACGGCGTCGGGCCGGGCGACCGGGGAACCGAAGAGCGCGAATCCGGTTCCGGTGCCGTTGATCGGGACGAATCGCCCGATCGCCGACCGGGCGGTCGGCCGCGAGCCGGCCGACGCGAAACGTTCGGCGTCGCGTCGACGGTTCGGGGCGCGTGCCTGGTCGGCGGTGCGCACCTGGTTCGGGACCCGTACGTGGTTCGGGACACGCAAGCCATTCTTGACCAAGTCAATGAAACCGCTCAAGGCCGATCCGCGGCTCTTCGACGCCTTCGCGGGCGACTACGACCGCTATGCGGGACTGTGCGACCCCCTCGGCGAGTGGCTCGCCGGGCTCGAACTGAACGGCGACCGTGCGTTGGACGCCGGCTGCGGCTCCGGCCGACACGCGCTGGCGCTGGCCGGCTCCTATGGCGAGGTGCTGGCCGCGGATCTGAGCGCACCGCTGATCGAGGTCGCGCGGGTAAGACGTCGACACGAGCGGATCCGCTACGAGGTCGCCTCGCTCACGGACGTCCATGACGGCGAGGGCTTCGACCTGGTGCTGAGCATGGGTACCCTGCATCACCTCCCGGACCTGGGCGCGGCGTTGGCGCACCTGAAATCGCTGGTCCGACCCGGCGGCGAGATCGTCCTGGTCGACAACGTGACCACCGTGCCCGACGCGACGCGCCGGCAGTACATCGCCGGCGCCGCCCGCGAACTGATCCACGACCTGCGTCGCATGCGCGCCAGGGACGCCTGGTGGCTGTACCGCTTCCGCACCGGCGCGGCGTGGCTGGACCACCTGATGTCGGATCACTATCTGACCCGTGCGCAGTACCGGGACCGCTACGGCGAGGTCTTCCCGGGCGCGGACTTCGTCGACCTGTCCTTCGCCTCCGCGATGCGTTGGCGCCGGACCACTGGCACGACCGCGGGGCAGGTGTCGGCGCCATGCACAAACAGGGTATGAACGAGGCCGCGCCGGTACGGGTCGACCTGGGCGCGGTGGCGTACCCGACTGCGCAGGTCGACATGGCGCGCTGGGTCGCCGAGCGGCAGCAGGATCTCGCCCCCGACCGGCTGTTCCTGCTCACCCATCCGCCGGTGATCACGTACAGCGCGCGCACCCCCATCGCCGATCTCCCGGATCCGGAGTCGCCGATCCCGCTGGTCGAGGTGGACCGCGGTGGCCACGCGACCTATCACGGGCCGGGCCAGCTGATCGGCTACCTGATCGTGAACCTGCGGGCGCTCGGGGCCGGCGATCTGGTGCGCCGGGTGGAGAACGGCCTGCTCGCCGCACTGGACACGCTCGGCTTCCCGGCGATCCGGCGCGAGACGCCGGCGGGCGCGTCGAGCCTGGTCGGCATCTGGACGCCCGACCACCGCAAGCTCGCGTCCATCGGAATGCGGATCCGACGCGGCGTCAGCAGCCACGGTTTCGCGCTCAACATCGACCCCGACCTGAGCGCGTTCACCACGTTCACCGCGTGCGCGCTCCCGGACACGACGATGACGTCACTGGCCGAGCTCGCCGCCGAAACCGGCCGCGCGACACCGCCCGAGTCGGCGGTGCGCGACGCGGTGGCCGCCGCACTCACCAAGGAACTCACCCGCCGTTAGGGACACACGCGCCGCCGGAACCTCGCCGCCCGCCCGGTCGGGTGCGGGGAGGGGATCCGGCCGCCGGGTCGGTGCCCGGTCGGTCGAGCCGGCAGCCGAAGCCGGGTCAGTCGGCGCGGACGCCGGTGACGTCCCACAGGTGGTGAACCGGGTCGTGGATGAAGTAGCGCGCGAAGGACTCGACGGTGAAGATCGTGCCGTCGCTGCGGGTACCGGTACGGGCCCACTGGTCCTCGGCCACCGCCGCGAACGCGTCGGCCGGCGTGGCGCCGGCCGCCGCGAGGTCGGCCGCGACCCGTACCGGGTCCTGCTCGGCGTAGCGCGACTCGACGGCCGTCGCGTCCTGGTCCCAGTTCGCGAATTCCGGGGCGTCCTGCGTCAGCATCAGCCGCAGTCGCTCGTCGAACAGGACGAACACGTCGCGGACGTGGCACGCATACTCGGTCGGAGACCAGGTGGCCGGGTTCGGCCGGATGCGCAGTTCGTCACCGCCGGAGACCAGCAGCTCGTGCCACGCCGCGGCGTTCGCGCGGGTCAGGGCGGGGTTCGGGTAGGCGGAACGGCCGGGGTGTCCAGCCCGCAGTCGGGACACGCCGACTCGAGTACCCACGTCCAGCCCTTGGTCTCGGGAGTCATCATGCGCCGAGAATGGCCACCCGACCCCGCCCGAACAAAACATTTCCCCGCGAACGCCACCGGCCCGCCCTGGGGCCGGTGAGGTTCGCGATCACGCGCCGGAGGACGCGCACGGTGGTGGCGTGATCCGTGTCGGAGATTCCGTCGGGTTCCACGGTGCGGCCGGCGTGGACCGCCGGACCGGATCGCACCCCGGGGTCCGGGTCCGAGCACGCTCGATCCGGCACGGCCTACGATCGGGGCATGTTCGTGATCACGTTGACCTACGTTGCCCCCATCGAGGACATCGACGCGCTCCTGCCCGCGCACCTCGAATGGCTCGATCGGCACTACGCCGCCGGCACGTTGCTGGCTTCCGGCCGCCGGGTACCCCGTACCGGTGGGGTGATCCTGGCGCGCGCCACGGATCGGGCCGCGCTCGACGCCGTGCTTGCGGAAGACCCGTTCCGGCGCGAAGGCGCGGCGACGTACGACGTTGTCGAATTCGCGCCCACCCGGACCGCTCCCGGGCTCGAAGGGCTGATCCCGACGGTCTGAAGTGCCGTCAATAGCCGTTCATTTCCAGCACATTTGATGGCGATTACTTACCAATTCAGACAACAAACGAGTACAGGCTTCCGCATTCACGCCTTCGGGTGATTTCGTGTTGAGCACACACCCGGTTCGGGCGATGGGGGTCGTCCACATGCCGGGGCGTGCGTTGCGCGCCGGGTAACTCAACCGCAGCACCCATTCCCCGCGCGGCGCCAAACCCGGGTACACCGGATACAACGGCACAGCTTGCGACAGGACGTGTGGGGGAGGCGCTGACCGATGCGCGTGCGAGATACCCGGTTGCCGGGGTGGCCTGCGGAATTGTTCGTACCCGAACTGCCCGTGGCCACCGCCCGGCTGCGTCGACGGGTCGCCGATTCGGTCTGCCCCGACGGCGCGGTGCGCGGTCCGTGCCGCAGCCGTGTGCTCGAATCGGCGCTGCTGCTGCGCCTTTTGGAGCGCACCGGTATCGAGGCCGATCACCACCGTCGGGTTGCCGGGTTTCTGACTGATTGTCTCCACAGTGCCGAACCCCTGGATCGGTTACTCGCAACGATCGCTTTACGCCACGTCGGCGATCCTTGCGAACACGGGGCGGGCGACCTGCTCGACCGTTTTCTCAAGCGGGCGCCGGCGTTCCTCAATACCCGCAAGCGGGTCATGCTGGAGACCGTTCTGGCCCTGCTCGGCCCACCGCGTCGGGCCGCTTGCCGGCCGTTCGACCCGCGCGCGTTCGACACCGGCAACCTGCACCCGTGGGCGCACGTACAGACCGTCGCGCTCAAGGTCGCGCTGGCCGATCTCAGCGGTCACGCGGACGAGGTCGGCCCGGCCGAACTGCGCCTGCTCGTGGATACCCAGCAGGGACCGGGGGTCTGGGAGGGCAACATCCTGGTGCACCTGCTGGTCCTGCACGCGCTCGCCGCCCGGCCGTACCTGGACGCGCTGCTCGTCAACGGCGTGGCCAAGGCGCTGGCCCACCAACGCGACGACGGCGGAGTGCCGTTCGTGACCGACACCGACACGTGGTGCGCGGTCACCGCGGGCGTCGCGCTGGATGCGTCCGGCGCCCCGTACGACGTTCGCCGGCGGATCGGCGACCACCTCGCGGCGGGCCAACGGTCGGGCGGCGGTTGGTCGTACACCGACGCGGCGGTGCTCGCCGACGTGGACGACACCTCGGTGGCGATCGAGTTCCTGCACGCGACCGACCCGGTGCGCTACCGGCGCACCATCGATGCCGGCCTACGCGCGCTGTGGTCCTACCAGGGCCCGGACGGTGGATTCCCCACCTATATCGCCGGCGCGCCGTCGGAGGCGTGCATGACCGCCGCCGCCGTCAACGCGCTGAGCGTGCGCGCGTCGCGACACGTACAACGGATCATCGCCGGGCGTCGGTTCCTGGCCGCCGCGCAGCACCCCGACGGCACGTTCGAACCGGACTGGAGCCGCAGCCGCTATCACGCGATCTTCCGCGCCCTGCTGGCCATCGACGCCTGCGGCCCCGACGCCTACCGGGCCACCGTCAAGCGGGCGCTCGTCGCCATCCGCGAGGGGCAGAACTCGGACGGCGGCTGGGGCCAGCAACCCGGAGATCCCAGCGACGCGATCAGCACCGCGTACGCTCTGATCGCGCTGTGTCGGCAAAACGACCCGCGCCCGGTGGCGCGCGGCGTCGAGCACCTGCTGAGCGCGCAACGCGGCGACGGCGGGATCGACTCGGTACCGGACATGCTCGGCACCAGGCCGTTCCTGTACGCGATTCCGTGCCTGGCCGACCACTTCACCCTGCTGGCCCTGGGCCACCTCGGCAATCGACTCGCCCTGCGATCGCACCGCCCGGCAGGCACCCCGCGTGGCTCGGGCGCGTCGTCGGCGCACCCCACAGCTCTGCATGCCCCCGCACCCGGCACCGCCGGATCGCGCAGCGGGGGCAGGAACACTCCGACGCAGACCGGCGAAAGGAGCCCGGCGTGAGCACACCCACCGTCGTCGACCTCCCGATCAGCTTTCACCTGCCGAAGCTCGCGAACCTGCTGCCGATGACGTTCCATCCCGAGACCGACCGTCTGATGCGCGAATCCCGCTGGTGGGCGCACCGCCACCTGGGTTTCGCATACGCCGGCGACGCGGCTCGGATCGACAAGAACGTGGACGGCACGCTGTTGGTGTCGCTGTCCGTTCCGCACGCCGACTACGAACTCGCGTTGACCACCGCCAAGGTGATGAACTACCTGATCGGCATCGAGAACAGCCTGGTCGACAAGGCGGGTCTGGGCGGCAGTTCGTTCGCCACCCGCAACGTCTTCGGCCGCTTCATGTCCGATCTGCTCGGCTGGGGGGACGGCTCGACCCCGCTGCGCGAGGACTTCTCCTGGCTGCGCGAGCGCATGCCTCCCGCCCGCTGGATTCGCTTCGTCTCCTACATGGAGGACTTCGCACACGGCTTCACCACCGAACTGGAGAGCTGGCGCGACGCCGGGATATCCGACTACGACACATACATGGACGACCGCCGGCACAGTCTGGGCGTGCGCTGGTTGTTCGGCTTCGCCGAGGAGGGCGTCCCGGGCGTGGCACTGTCCCAGGAGGCGTTTCGAACCGCCGAGATGGTGGCCATCCACGACACGGCGATAGACGGGTACACGCTGATCAACGACCTGGTCTCGTACCGCAAGGAACTGGTCATGGACGACCGGGTGAACCTGGTCTACTACCTCGGCGAGGCCGAGGGGCTCGACCTCGAAGGCGCGATGAACAAGATCTGCGGGCTGATCGACGCCACCGAACGCAAGTTCCTCGACCTGCGCGATCGCATCATGACCGGCCCGCACGGCGGCGAACCGGGAATGCGGGCCTACCTCGACGAGGTCGGCCACGTGATGACGTCCAACCTGTGGTGGGCCACCGTCAGCAAGCGCTACGAACCCGGTGGACTGGGCTGGGACGGCTCGACCGCCGGCACCATGACCTTTCACCGGGACCGCGCCGTGTTCGTTCCGGATCCCCAGCCGGGCAGGTGAGCGGCATCCGGCCCGACGCCCACCCGATACCGCGCTCTGCCGGGCCCGACGCCCAACCGATCCACCCGCCGACGCGCCTTCCGCGCGTCGGCGGACTTTGCCCGAACCTGACACAACGTCAAGGGGTCTTCGGGGCGGCTTTAATCATTCACTCATGTAGCACGTCCATGCTGCCTACATGGACTTTCCGCGTTGTGGCACCCCGCGTCCTGCGGTTCGATCCGGCTCGCACCCCGCACGGACGGCGCGACCGCCCGTCGTACCCCGGCGAAATCGGCGGGCTCGCGGCGAGGTGATCGCCGGTTTCGGGGCAGGCGCTCGTTGATGGCCCTTTCCTTCGACACCTACGACAAGCGGACCCGGGGCGCCCGGCCGACGATCGCACCGGCACCCGCGCCCGGCCGCCCGGCAGGCGCGGAGGTCGGCGAGCCGACCGCCCCGCAGCGGGCGGGGATACCGAACCCCACGACCGGCCCGCGCACGACCGGCCCGCAAGCGGCCGGCCGCCGGCCGCATCTGCACCGGGTGGACCTGATCCGTGACGTCGCCTTCCTGTGCGTGATCGTGGTGCACGTCATCGGCGTCACGTACCCGTTCCCGGGCGAGGGCCCCGCGTTCACCCAACTCGTCCTGCACTCGACGCGCGCGGTGTTCTTCTTCGTCAGCACGTTCGTGCTCTTCCACAGCGCCTACGGCCGCCCACTGCGGGTCGGCGCCTTCCTCACCAAGCGGTTCAAGCTGCTGGGTGTCCCGTATCTGCTGTGGTCCACCGCCTACTGGGTGCTGGGCGACCACGCGCGGATTTGGCACGACCTGCCCGGCGCGCTGGCCGATCTGCGAGGCGGCATCGTCTGGGGCGGGTCCTGGTACCACCTGTACTTCCTGCTCGTGTCCCTCCAGATCGCCGTACTCCTCCCACTCTTGCTGAGGCTCGTCCGCGCCTGCGCCGGCCGACACCTGCTGCTGCTCGCGGTCGCCGGCATCGGGCAACTCGCGGCACTGGTGGTGCTGTTCCACGAGGCGCCGCTGAGCGGTCCGCTGGAGTGGTATCGCATCCACGGCGGCATGCTGCTGACCACCTACGGCTTCTTCGTGCTGTCCGGCGCGCTCGCCGCGGTGCACCTGGACGCCTTCCACGCATGGGTCATGAGTCACACCCGGACCATCGGGGTCGGCACGCTCGCGATGCTCGCGCTCACCTACGCGTGGTACCGGCACACCGTGGCCGCGGGCCGGGACACCGCGACCGCCTCGATCGCCACCCAGCCGGTGAGCCTGCTGTGGGGGCCGGTCGCGGTGCTCGCGCTGTACGCCCTCGCCACCCGGTGGGAGCGCGCGCGGACGCCGATCCCGGGTCGGCACGTTGCCGCGCGCGGGGCGCAACTGGCCTTCGGTGTCTACCTCGTGCACCCGATGATCCTGCGGTGGTTGGAACTGAACGGATTCGTCGCCGCGTTGCCGTGGTCGCCCCCCGTCGACACCGCCGTACTGGTGACCGTGGTCGCGATCGCCTCCGCCGGATTCGCCTGGCTGATCGCGCGGACCCCGCTGAGCCCGTGGCTGATCGGCCGCGAGCGGGCGCCGGGCCGACGGTCGGCCCGGTCGGCGCGGTCTCCCCGGCGGCCCGTGCCGGCGCCGGGTCAGCAGGTGGGCAGCACGTCCTTCGCCGACCCGGTGGTCTCCAACCACGCCTCGGGCGCGTAGCCCGCGCCCTGGCCGGTGGTCACCAGCACCCACTGATCGCTCTTGCCGCCGCGCCAGCCGTACACGTTCGCGCCCTTGGCCCGGCACGTCGCGGTCAGTTCGGTGCCCGCGCTCACCTCGGCGATGGTCTTGCCCTTGCCCGGCTTCTCACGTATCTCCAGGCCGATCGCCTGGCGCGCGATGACCGCCATCTTGACCGTCGAGGTGGGCGAGGGCACCGAGGAGCCACTCGCGCGCGCGGACGGATTCGCCGACCCGGACGCGTTGGGCAGCGCCGTCGCCGAGGCGGACTTCTTGCCGTTGTCGCCCCCGCCGGAGGACAACAACCACCACGCCAGGATCACGATCGCCCCGACGATCACCGCCCCGATCACCAGACCGTTCCCGGCCCTCGGCGGGCGCGGGCCACCCGCGCTCGCCGCCCTGCGGGCGAGCGTCATTCGACGCCAATCGAACCGGGGCGATCCCGCAGACGGCATGGTGACTCCTTCACACGGACGTGCGGTGGTACGGGGAGGAACTCGGCAGGTGCTACTCGGTACTCGATTCTTCCGTGTACCGACCCCGTCACGGTAAAGCGATCCGGAATCGCCGCGCCGTATGATTCCCGGCCACATGTCGTACCGGACCCCTATGGTCGGCGCATGACCTCTGCGTTGCCACGGATCAGCGACGATGAACGACGAGCGCGTTTGGGTATTCGGCATCGGCTGGCGGCCGGCGCGCGCGCCGCGAACGCGGAGGACGCGGCCCGCGCCGTGCTCCTGTTGCACGCCACCGACCCCGCCACGGTGTACGTGTCCATTTGCGCACGCCTGGCAAAGCCGTCGATGGCCGAGGTCGAACGCGCGCTCTACGACGACAGGTCCCTGGTCCGGATGCCCGGCATGCGGCGTACGGTCTACGTGGTCCCGCGCGAGCTGATGCACGTGGTGCAGCGCTCCAGCACCGACGCGGTCGCGATCACGCAGCGCCGGGTGATGCTCCAGTTCCTGGCGTCGGGCGGCTACGACGAGGCGTGGCTGGACGAGGTCGAGGCCGCCACCGTGGCCGCGCTCACCGAGCTGGGTGAGGCGACGGCGATGCAACTGGGCGAGGTGGTACCGCGGTTGCGTACCCAGATCCGGGTGTCGATCGGCAAGCCGTACGAGGCGAACCAGGGGGTGTCCACGCGACTGCTGTTCACGCTCTCCTGCGAGGGCAGGATCGTCCGGACCAGGCCGCAGGGGTCGTGGTTGTCCAGCCGGTTCCGGTACGCCATCGCACCACCGCTGCCGGAGACCGGCAAGACCGAGGCAAAGGCCGAACTGGTGCGCGGATGGCTGGCCGCGTTCGGGCCCGGGAGGCCGGCCGACGTCAAGTGGTGGACCGGCTGGACGCAGGCCGACACCCGACACGCGCTCGCGGCGGTGCGCGCGGTGGAGGTCGCGTTGGACGACGGGAGCGTGGGCTACGTGCTGCCCGGCGACGAGGGGCCGAGCCCGGCGCCGGAGCCGTGGGCGGCCTTGCTGCCGGCGCTGGACGCCACGCCGATGGGTTGGAAGGAGCGGGACTGGTACATCACGCCCGAGCTGCGCGAGCGCCTGTTCGACCGGATGGGCAACATCGGCCCGACCGTGTGGTGGAACGGCCGCGTCGTCGGTGGGTGGGCCACGCGGGCGGACGGAGAGGTGGTCTGGCAGACCTTGGTCGACCTCCCACCGGAGGCGACGAAGGCCATCGCGGCCGAGGCCGCTCGGCACGCCTCGTGGATGGCGGGCACGTGTGTGACACCCCGCTTCCGTGTCCCCCTGGAGCGGGAGCTGAGCGGATAGCCGCGGCATCGCCCGCCCGCCGGCGCCGGGTTCAGTGCCGGGCGGCGCTCGCGGACAACTCGGCGTCGGGGCGCGTGGTGCGGGGCGCGGTGGTGTAGACGATCAGCAAAAGGTCGGGGTCGCCGGGAAAGGACAGGCTCTCGTAGGCGGTGTCCAGCACGCTGCCGTCGGCGGGGCGCAGGCGCTTGGTGCCGTGCGTCTTCTCGGCCACCTGGTGGGCGTCCCACAGCGGCCGGAAGCGCGGATTGCCGGCGGACAACTCCTCGACGAGGGCGGCCATGCGCGCGTCGTGGGCGTGCCGCGCGGCGTCCAGGCGCAGGAACGCGACCGTGTCGGCGGCGACCCGCTCCCAATCCGGGTAGAACCGGTTCGCGTCCGGGGACAGGAACGTGTGCCGCGCCATGTTGCGCTCGTGCGGCGCCATCGCGCCGAGCCCCATCACCGCGTCGGCGGCCGGATTCCAGGCGAGCACGTCCATGCACCGGCCCAGGACGAACGCCGGCGCGTCGATCCGCTCCAGGAGCACCTGTACGCCCGGTCGCGCCGTCGACGGCGCGACCTGCCGCGCACTCACCCGGGTCGGCCGGGCCAGATCCCACATGTGCTCGTACTCGGTCGGATCCAGCCGCAGCGCGCGCCCGATCGCATCCAACACGGCATCCGAGACGTGCTGCCCCCGGCCCTGCTCCAGCCGCACGTAGTAGTCCACGCTCACGCCCGCGAGCTGCGCGACCTCCTCGCGCCGCAGCCCGGCCACCCGACGCTTGCGCCCGAACACCGGCAACCCGACCTCCTCGGGCCCGACCCGGGCCCGACACGCACGAAGGAAGTCACCAAGCTGCTCGAACGACGCATCACTCATGTCCGGACTCTAAAGCCTGTCTTCACGCCCCGGAGCCGGCGCCGTGACCCGCCGGTACTCGCGACTCGCCGACCCGGTCCACGAAGGTGGTACGAGCAGACCCAGGAAAACGCGAGCTCTGGGTGAGGGCCGCGGGTGCGGGCAAGGTGAGGTGGGTCAGCGGGGAACATGCCTCGCGCCCCTTCCACTGGAGTCTTCCCATGAGCTACACCGCGCTTGCCGGTCGGATCGCCGTCGTCACCGGAGCCGCCAGCGGCATGGGTGCCGAGACCGCCCGGCTGCTCGCCGCCCACGGCGCGCACGTCGCGCTGCTCGCCCGCCGCGAGGATCGGCTCAAGGACCTGGCCGCCGAGATCACCGCCGCCGGCGGCACCGCCCTGGCCGTCGCGGTCGACGTCACCGACCAGGACTCGGTGGACGCCGGCGCGGCCCGGATCCGTGCCGAACTCGGCCGGGTCGATCTGGTCGTCAACTCGGCCGGAGTGATGCTGCCCAACCCGCTCGACGACGGCCGGATCGACGAGTGGACCCGGATGATCGACACCAACGTCACCGGCGCGCTGCGGATCATCCGCGCGTTCACCGCCGACCTGGTGGCCGCCGCGGCCGACGGACGGGCCGCGGACCTGGTCGACATCTCCTCGATCGGCGCCCACGTGACCTTCCCGAACTACGCGGTGTACGGCGCGACCAAGGCCGCGCTCACCCACCTGTCCGCGTCCCTGCGCAGCGAACTGGGCCCGCGCGACGTCCGGGTCACCAACATCGAGCCGGGCCTGACCGACACCGAACTCGGCTCGCACATCGACAACGCCGAGCTGGGTGAATCGGGCCAACTCGGTGCCATGTTCGACGCGATCGGCAGCCTCGCCGCCACCGACGTCGCCGACCTGGTGGCGTACGTGGCAACCCGCCCGCGCCACGTCAACCTGCGCCAGCTCGTGATCCTCCCGACCCGCCAGGCGTGAACCGCCGCAGCGCAGGCGCATCATCGGGTCAGGTCGACCCTGTGGTTCTCCCGGGACACCGCGAAGCCCTCCCGTTCGCACAGGTCGAGAATTTCGGCCGTGCGGCGGAAGGCCCGGAAGTAGGCGGTACGACCGGGCCGGAAGTAGTACG
Source organism: Embleya sp. NPDC005575 (assembly GCF_040605455.1). Lineage (NCBI taxonomy): Bacteria > Bacillati > Actinomycetota > Actinomycetes > Kitasatosporales > Streptomycetaceae > Embleya > Embleya sp. NPDC005575. The sequence goes on from NZ_JBEXCV010000064.1 coordinate 14,509, forward strand.
TACGCCCTGTCGCCGCGCGCAGGCCCACCATCGGGTTCCGCAGCATCCCGACGCTCGCGAAGACCAGCTCGATCTCCGCCGGTGAACTCACCGCCAACGGCGCGCCGTCGAACGCGGTCAGCGGCCAGGCCGGGCAGGCCCGAATGCCGATCAGACCGGTCTCGATCCGTAACCTGGCCAACGGCCATCGCACGTGCACGTAGCCGGTCATGTACTTCCCGGCCATCTCCGGCATCAGCGCCCCGCCTTTGAACTCCATCGCCCGATGATGCGACCCGTCGGTGCGGAAAGGAAGCCTCGACCCGCGATCGCCGCGGGGCGCCCGCAGCGGGTGATGTTGCGCCGGCCGGGGGGTGTTGACTATGACTTGTCAGGCCCGCCCGCCACCCCGTACGAGGAGCCTTCCGTGGCGTTGTTTCGTCGCCAGTCCCGCAGCCAGCAGAACGCCGCCTGGGGGCAGGACGTGCGCGGCGTCCTGATGAGCGCGCCGCCGGATCGGATCCGCCAGGACCTGCGGCTGATCATCAGCCGACCCGGCCCACATCTGGGTGCGCAGGGCATGGTGTGGCCGCTGGGCGATCGCGGGGAGATCGTTGCCGTGGCGTGCGTCAAGGGCCCCGACGGCGCCGCCGTCACGGTCGAGACGCCGATGGTGCAGCACTGGGGCATGGCGGTCGAGGACGTCTGGCTCCAGGCCGCGACGAACCTGCGGATGGAGGGCTACGGCGGCACGCCGATGGACATTTCCACCGGAAGCACGCTGCATTCGCTGCTCGGTCAGGGCTGGCCCGGATCCGCCCAGCTGTTCCGGCTCGGCGAGGCGATCGGAGACCCGCTGCGCGCGGGTGCGCTGGTCTCGCTGCCGGCGGACAACTGCCTGCTCGCGCTGCCGCTCACCTCGCAGCGCACCGTGGGCATGGCCGGCTTCGTGCTCAAGACCGCCCAGGGATTGACCCGGGATCAGCAGGCCCTGTCCACCGGGATGTTCTGGTGGCACGAGGGCATCCTGGAGGAACTCGAAGTCAACTGGCAGGGGCCGGAGCACGCCACACTGACCGGATCCGCGCGATTCGGGCAGGTGGTCCGCGCACTGCCGCCCCAGTGAGCGCTCACCCGTCCCGATGCCCGCCCCACCGCCACCGAGGTGCCGTCATGCCCGCTGTGTTCTCCGAACTCGTCGTCGACGCGAACGACGTCCCCGCCCTCGCCGAGTTCTGGCGTCGAGTGCTCGAATGGGAGGTCACCGTCCATGGCGAGGACATCGAGCTGACGGCGTCCGACGGGTCGCTGCCCACGATCCTGTTCCAGCCGGTCCCCGAGGGCAAGGCGGTCAAGAACCGGCTGCACATCGACGTCAGCCCGGCGATCGGCTCCGACCAGGAGAGCGAACTGGCCCGACTGCTCGCGCTCGGCGCCAAGCCCGCCGACATCGGCCAGGGCGAGGCCGGCTGGCACGTGCTCACCGACCCCGAAGGCAACGAGTTCTGCCTGCTGCGCACCCCCAAGTAGCCCTGCGCTCGCGAACCGCCGCCCGTCCCGTGCCACCGCGGGCGCGGGCGCGGGCGTGCGGCGCAGCAAGCTCACGTCTCGGTGAGCCGATACCGGTAGTGCTCGCGCTCCACCGTCCACGCCCGGCCACCTGTGTCCGGCGCGGGAGGGAAGCCGGTGCCCACCGGGACCGCCTCCAGGCGCAGCCGGTCGGCGTTCACCACCGGTGCGCCGGCCACGCCGTAGTACAGCTCGACCGCCGCGTCGCGGTCGCCGTAGACCAGGATGCGGTCCCGCATGAGCACCGCGAGTGCGGGTCGCTCCGGGTCGAACAGGCCCCACGTCATCCCGTCGCCCGGATGCCCCAGGAACAACACCGAGCGCGGTTCGGCCAACGCGAATCCGGTCAGCCGCACGTCCACCGGGCCCAGGACGGGACCTGCGTCCACCGCGCCGTGGTCGATCAGGTCGCGCAACACGTCCAGCGCGGCCGGCGGCAGATCCTCGCCGATCACCGCGAGGTCGCCGGTCAGCGCGTGGGTCCGGCCCGGGCCGGCGTGCGGGCCGCGCAGCTGGAGGAACCCGCAGCGCGCCACCGATACGCTCGTCAGCGTCCCGTCGATGGCCCGCTCCCACGCGACGGCCAGCTCCAGGCCCGGCCGCAGCCACATCGGGGCGACCAGCACGCCGTCCGGCGCGAGCTGTTCCACCCAGGCCGGCGGCAGGTCCGGCACCCCCACCGTGGCCTCGATCCGGTCGAACGGCGCCCGGTCCGCGACCCCGGCCCAGCCGTCCCCGGCCCGCACGTCCACATGCGTGCCGAGCCCGGCCAGGCGTCGTGCGGCCGTGCCGGCCAGCTCGGCGGACACCTCGATGCTGACCACTTCGCCCTCGGGGCCGGTCAGCCGGGCCAGCAGGGCCGCGTTGTACCCGCTCCCGGTACCGATCTCCAGCACCCGCATCCCGGGTCGGACGGCGAGCTGTTCGAGCATCAAGGCGACCATCGCCGGCTGGCTGACCGTGCTGTCCGGAAGCCCTCGCTCGTCGGTGGACAGCACCACGACCCGGTCCTCGTAGGCGCGGGCCAGCGGGGTGGCACCGGGCGTGAACAGCTCGCGTGGCACCTGCGACATCGCGTTCGCGACCGCCTCGGTACGTACGCTCCCGATCAGGCGCAGCCGCTGCACCAGCGCCATCCGCAGGCGGACCGCCGCGCGCTCGTCGTTCATGGCCCCCGTGTACCCGCCCGCGAGGGTGCCGGCACCCGGTACGGCGCTTCCGGTACACACGGCGCGCCCCCCGCGCGGGGCGGTGCGCCCCCACGGCGTGCTCACGGGTGGGCTGCGCGGGATCCGGTGCGGGCGGTGATCTCGTCCGCCGACAGGTAGGCGTCGGTCTTCTCCAGGTTGCCCATCCGGCCGTCCAGGTCGGACATGAAGCCGAGCCGGACCAGGTCGTCGCCCGCGAACGCGTGCTGGACCCAGTTGGACAACACCCGGGTGCGGGCCCGGATCGAGGGCACGGTCATCAGGTGGTAGCCGCGAGTGATCGCCTGCGCGGGCAGGCCGCGCAACTCGCGGCCGAGCGGCCGGGCCACCGCCTGGGTGCCGCCGAGGTCGACGACCAGGCCCAGGTCCTTGTGCCGGAACGGGCTCATGCGTTGACCGCGCAGCGACGCGACCACGTTGGCGGCGGCGATCTTGGCCTGCCGGTGCGCGTACTGCGCGGTGGGCGGGCAGGTCGCGCCGTTTCCCTTGGCCAGGTCGGGTACGGCCGCGGCGTCGCCGAGGGCGAACACGTCCGGGTGGCCGGGCACGGCCAGGTCGGCGGCGACCGCGAGCCGACCGCGCACCAGTTCGGCGCCCATCGTGCCCATCAGCGGGCTCGCGGTGACGCCCGCCGTCCACACCAGCGTCCGGCAGGGCAGCTTCTCGCCGGTGGTCAGCGTCACCGAGTCCTCGGTGATCTCCCGCACGCTGATCCCCAGCCGCACGTCCACACCGCGCTTGGCCAGCATTTGCAGGGTTGCCTTGCCCAGGTTCTCGCCGAGCTCGGGCATCAGGCGCGGGGCCACGTCCACGATCATCCAGCGCACCTGCGCCGGGTCCAGGCGTGGGAAGTGCCGGAGCGCGTTGGTGGTGAGCATCTCCAGGCACGCGGCGGTCTCCACGCCCGCGTAGCCGCCGCCGACGACGATGAACTGGCAGCGCGAGGCGCGCTCGGCCGGGTCGATGCTGGAGTTGGCGATCTCCAACTGGGCGATCACGTGGTCGCGCAGGTAGACCGCCTCGGCCAGGTTCTTCATGCCGTGCCCGTAGGTGGTCAGACCCGGGATGTCGAAGGTGCGGGTCACGCTGCCCGGTGCCAGTACGAGCTTGTCGTAGTGCTCGTTGGTGATGTCGCCGGAGATCTTGCGTACGACGCACACCTTGGCCGCGAGGTCGACGCCGATCGCGCCGCCGGGCAGGACGTGGGTGCGCTTGAACATCCGGTGCAGCGGCACGGCCGTGGTGCGCGAGGACAACACGCCGGCCGCGACCTGCGGCAGCAGCGGTCGGTAGACCATGTAGTCCATCGGACTCACGAGCACGATCTCGGCTTCGCGTGGTCCGAGGGTTCGTTCCAGTTTGCGCACCGTCTCGAACCCGGCGAATCCTGCTCCGACGACGACCACCCGCTGCACCATGGTTGCCCCTTCCGGGAAGGCCCGGGCAGGGAAACCCGCGACCATTTGGCACATTTTGTCCAAACATATGGGGATCGTCGGCAGGGCACGACCGGGGCGGGCCATCCGGGGCGGCGTGCCGGCGGCGGATCGGACGGCTCAGGCGGCTCAGCCGGCCGGGCGCCGGGATCGACCCAGCGCGAAGCCGGCCGCGACACACAGGACCGGGACGGTCAGGAAGCCGGCCACCAGGTTGAGGCCGCCGTAGCCGGCCAAGCCCAGGATCGATCCGGAAACCGCGCCGCCCGCCGCGCCGGCCAGGTTCATCAGCAGATCCGACACGCCCTGCACGCCCGGTCGTTCCCCCGCCGGCACCGATTCGGCGAGCAGCGCCGACCCGGCGACCAGACAACAGGACCAGCCGAAGCCGAGCAGGACCAGGCCGACCATGGTGCGCCCCGTGGAGTGGCCCGAGGTGCCGGCGACGAACACCGCGAGCAGCAGCACGAACTGGCCGCCCAGGATCACCGGGATCCGGCCGAATCGGTCGGCGGCCCAGCCGACCACCGGCGACAGGGCGTACATCCCGGCGACATGCAGGCTGATGGTCAGCCCGATCAGGGTCAACGCGGTGCCGTGGTCCTTCATGTGTACCGGTGTCATCGCCATCACCGACACCATGACCACGTGTCCGAACGCCATCGTGGCCAGCCCGAGCATCGCCCGCGGTGCCCGGCGGACCACCGCGAGCGCACTGCGCAGGTTGCCGCGGGGCGGCTGTCGGTCGCCGAGGTCGGTGCGGGCGATCAGCAGCGGATCCGGGCGCAGCGCGGCCCACAGGATGCCGCCGGCGCCGGCGAAGGACACGACCGAGAACAGGAACGGCCCGGACAACTCGGGCAGGCCGAGTGCGCGGGCGACCACGGCACCCGGCTCGTTCAGGTTGGGGCCCAGGACCGCGCCGACGGTGGTCGACCACACCACGATCGACAGCGCCTTGGCCCGGCCCGCGTCGTCGGCGAGGTCGGTCGCGGCGTACCGGGACTGAAGGTTGGCGGCGGTGCCGGCGCCGAGGACGAGCAGCGCGGCGATCAACAGCGGGAACCACTCCAGTACGGCCGCCAGGATCACCCCGCCGGCCGCGGCCGTCGCGAGCCCCCAGCCGACGGTCAGCGCGACCCGCCGTCCGTGCCGCGACGCGGCCCGCGACATCGGGATGGCGAACACCGCCGCGCCCAGGGTGATCGCGGTGGTCGCCAGCCCCGACCAGCTCTTGGATCCGGACAGGTCCTCGGCGAGCAGCCCGCCGACGGTCAGTGCCGCACCCATCCCCACGCCGCCGACCACCTGCGCGGTGATCAGGGTGCGCACGGTCCGCCGCTGAAGCGCCGATCGGTCGACCCGCTCGGGATCGGCCGACTCGGATATGGCCGGATCCAAGTCGGTCATGCCGGGTTCACCACCAGGTCTGGAAGGGATACGCGAACCCACAGCGTGACGGACGGACCAGGGTGATCCCAAGGGGGGCCATGGTGACCCGGTCGTCGGTGGCGCAAATCGTTGGGGACGGCAAGATCATTTCACTGGAGCGGGCGGGTGGTCGACTGGGATGATGCGGGCATTCCGATGAGACGATCGACGATCGTGGGAGAGCGCACATGTTCATTTCCGAGGTGGGCGGAGTCGAGGCGCCGGATACGGCGACCGCGCGAGCCGCGTACGGGGTCTGTGCGGAGTACGCGGAGATCGGGCTGCGGAACCACTCGGTGCGGTCGTACTTCTGGGCCGCCTCGGTGGGGGCTTCCCGGGGGATCGGGTTCGATGCCGAACTGCTCTACGTCGCGGCGTTGTTGCACGACCTGTCGCTGACCGCTCCGTTCGACAGCCACACGCTCGCGTTCGAGGAGGCGGGTGGGCACCTGGCCCGGGTCTTCGCGGCGGGGGCGGGCTGGGCGCAGGCGCGCCGGGATCGACTGGCCGAGATCATCGTGCTGCACATGCGCGACGCCGTACCGGCGGAGGCGGATCCGGAGAGTCATCTGCTCCAGATCGCGGTGGGGGCCGATGTGTCCGGGCGCGGACTGGATTCCTTCGAGCCGGACTTCGCCGCGGCGCTGCTCACGGCGGTGCCGCGGGCCGGGTTCGCGCCCGCGTTCCTGCGGGCCGCGCGCGATCAGGCGGAGCGCAAGCCGGCGAGTGCGGCGGCCGAGTTGATGCGGGGCGGGTGGGCCGAGCGGATCTGCGGGAATCCGTTGGACCGTTGACCTGGGGCTCGCGGAGGCGGCGCCGCCGGGTGTGCTCGGTCGTGGCGCGGGTATGTACAGGCGCCGCGGACCGGAGGGATCGGCTGACCCATGACGATGCTTGACGAAGACCACGCCTGGGCGCTGCTGCGTGCCCTGGACGACCCGGAGCATCTGGCGGCTCCGCCGGGCTACGACGCGGTCGCCACGCGCGAGCGTTTCGACCGGCTGGTCGAGCGACTGGACGCGGACTTCGGATGTCGCTGTCCGGTCGAGGACGCGGCCCGGGCGGCGAGTCGACACGGGGTGATCGTGGTGCCGGCGGCTGCGCTGTCGGGGACCGGGCGGATCACCCTGGTGGTCAGCAACTTCGGCGGCCTGGTCGTCACGAGCGTCGACGCGCCCGACGATCATCCCGTCGGCGCGGCGCCCGCGTACGTGTCGCCGGCGGACCTGGAGCGGGTCGAGGCCGCGCTCGACGACCTCGGCTATCGGGTCGTGCCGGAGGATTTGTTGCGGACGACGTACGACGGGGTGAGCCGGCTCGCGGACCACTACACGGTCGAGGACGGGCCGACGTGGTGGATCAGGTTCTTCGACTACCCGTGATCCGGGCGCCCCGATGCGGGGCCGTGTCGGCGTCTGCGGTTCTCGTGGGTGTTCCGGCGCCTGCCCTGGTCGGGACCTCCGGCCGGGCCCCGATCCACAACGGGTCGCCGGGCAGTGCGCGGTAGGTCTCGGCGAGGGTGGTCAGGAGCGGGTGGTCGGTCGGTGGCTCGTGCTCGCCGATGGCGCCGATCGGGCGTACGCCGATTTGCCGGTACATCCCGGGCAACACCCGCAGCGGCGGCAGTGCCCACGACCCGGCCGGTCGGGTGGTGTGCGGCGCGACCGTCTCGGGCTAGAGTCTTTGTCCCATGAGACCCCGGGTGCCGATCGGCGACAGTTTGCGGGCTGCGTTAGGCCCACCGAAGAAGGCGAAACTCCTGGACAGCAGCCCGCGTTCGCGGGTGTGGCAGGTCGAGTTCGGCGGTGAACGGGCGATCGTCAAACAGATCACCGACGCGGGCGACAACCGGTACGGCGCGCCGGAGCGGTTCGCCCGTGAGGTCGCCGGCCTACGGCTGGCCGCCCGAGGCCCGGTCGGCCCCCGCGTCCTCGGCGTCGATCCCGACGGGTGCGTCATGGTGCTCGAGTACCTCGACGACCTGGGGCGAACGGACGACTGGCTGCCCGGCTACGCCGAGGCGCTGGCTCGGCTGCACGCGCTCACCGGCCCGGGCGATGCCGCGGAGCTGCCCGCGTGGCGACCGCCGAGCGACGCCGACGCCGAGTCGTTCCTGGCTCTGGCCACGACCCTCGGTGAACCGATCCCGCCGGGTGTACCCGATGAATTGGCCGCGCTGCTCACCCGTTTGGATCCGGCCGGTCGATATGCCCTGCTGCACGGTGACCCGTGTCCGGGCAACGACCTGCGGACCGTCGACGGGGTGCGCTTCGTCGACTTCGAGCAGGCCGCGCTCGGTGACGGTCTGGTCGAACTCGCCTATCTCCGAGTCGGCTTCCCGACCTGCTGGTGTGCGATGTCGGTGACGGGAGCGCCGTTGGCCGAGGTCGAGGCGGTGTACGCGTCGACGTGGCGGACGTTGACCGGGCAGGCTTCGGATCCGCAGGCGGGCGTCGCCGACGCGTGCGCGGGCTGGCTGATTCGAGGCGACGCACTGGTGGAACGGGCGCATCGGGATCTGGCCGATCAACTGGCGCGCGTACCGGTCGCGGACTTCACGTGGGGTCCGGTCTCGGCACGCGAGCGACTCGTGCACCGGCTCGGCGTGGTGGCCGAGACGGCATCCGAACCTCTGCATGAACTGGGCTTGTTGGCGAGGCAGTTGCGCGGTCGGCTGCTCACCGCGTGGCCGGGTCTGCGGCCGTTGCCGGGGGCCGGGACGCGGCCGTGGTGATGGTGATCGGCGGCGGGCCGGGCCGAGCCGACCGGCAGGGGCATCCGGCCGGCCGGCGGCGCGCGCCCGGCGGGGCCTGATGGGCGAGATCGACGAACTCGTGATCAAGACCTGCCCGATCCTGATCGGTACCGGAATCCCCGATGTCGTCCGGTGAGTTCGAGGTCACCGCGTTCACTCGTACAGGCGGCACGGTGCTCGCCGGCGTGACGTCCGTCGCGACCTACAGCAGGACGTGACGGCGCGACGGTCGCGCTCTGCCGCCACGCGAGGCCGTTGGCGGCGGGGCCGTCGGGTCGGGGGTCAGTCGAGGGCGAGTTCGAAGTCCCATACCCGGTGTTCGATGCGCAGGCCGGCGAGGGGCAGGGCCCGGCGCACGGCGCCCTCGGTGTCGCCGTCGAATTCGAACACCGCGAGTTCGCGCACGTCCGGATACTTTTGGCGGATCGACTCCACCAGTTCGGCGATCAGGGCTCCGAGGATGTCGGCCCCGACGCCGGGGGCGGTGATCGCCTCACCCGCGTTGAGGTACGCCCGGTCGTCTTCGACGGCGATGGTGAGCTCGGCGCCCTCGCCGATCAGGCCCACCCGGGGCGGGGGCAGCGTGCGTACCCGCACTGCGGGCAGGCCGCCCGGCGGCCACCAGCCGCTCGGGTCGACCGTCCAGATCCGGGCGATCTCGCCGGTGACCCGGGCCGCGAGCACACGGGCCGCCTCGCCCTCCGGCCCGGTGTCGGTACCGCTCCAATGCAGCACCCGCGCACCGACGGCGCGGGCCTGCTCGGCCGCGCGCCGGTACATCCGCACGAACGCGTCCCGTTCCTCGGTGGTCGCCGCGGCATGGGAGCCGCGGACCAGCCGGCGCGCGAGTCGATCGGCCCGCTCGCCCTGCGCGGTGACGGCGGCCTCGCCGTTGCCGTGGATGCTCAGCTGGCCGAGCGGCCGGCCGGCGCGACGCGCGGTGACGGTCCCGATCCGATCGCCGGACGCGTCCGCATCGGAACCGATGTCGGCATCGGTATCGGCCGATGCGGTGGTCGAGGGGGTCCGCGACGGCGGCGTCGGGGCGGGAAGGACCATCGAGGCGTACACCTCCGTGGCAGGCCGCTCCTCGGCTGCGGGGTCACTGACCCATTCGAGGGAAATGTCGGGCTCCATGGACCCATCGTCCCCCGGCCGGGGTGGGTGCACAGATCGGATACCGCTGTTCGGCCGGGCCGGCCCCAGGCCCGTGTTCGGGTCCGGCGCGGTCGGGTGGTTGTGCCGTCGGCGAGTGCCGCGTGCCGCGTGCCGCGTGGCGCGCGCGGGTGTGGTGGTGCCGGGGCGGAGCGTGCAAAGGGCCCGACCGGTCGGGCCCTTCGGGGCGGACGGGCCCGGGCTACGGGTGAAGCGCGGCCACGATCGCGTCTGCGAGGCGCTCGGCGGCGCCGTCGGCGTAGGCGAGAAACAGGGAGGGCTCGGTCAGCTCCAGTTCCAACAGGGTGGGCGTGCCGTCGGCACCCGGGATGAGGTCGACGCGCGCGTACAGCAGTGGGCCGACCGGGATCTCGGTCAGCACTCGGGCCGCGACCGCGAGTTCCGCGGCGGAGGGTTCGCGTGCCTCGATCTGCTCGCTCCGGTACAGGTCGCCGACCATTTCGGCGGTGCCGTCGAGCATGGAGCCCTTGCGGACGGCGTGGCTGAAGACGCCGTCGAAGTAGACGAGTGCGGTCTCGCCGACGGTGTCGACGGCCTCCAGACACGGCTGGACCATCACCGTCCGGCCGCCCGCGAGCAGGCTGGTGGCGTGCCCGGCGGCGAGCGCGCGCTGTTCGGGTGAGGCCAGGTCGTAGCGCTCGGTGTCACGGGACCCGGCGCTGATCGCGGGTTTGACCACATGCAGGCCGGATGTGGGCAGCGTGACGGTCGAGTCGGGCTCCAGCCACATCGTCTCCACGACCGGCAGGCCTGCCCTGGTCAGGTCGCGCAGGTAGGTCTTGTCGGTGTTCCAGGCCACGATCGACGCCGGATTGGCCAGGCGCGGCACGCTCGCGGCCCACTCGATGAACTCCTTGCGGCGCGCCGGGTAGTCCCATACCGAACGCAGGACCACCAGGTCGTAGCCGGCCCAGTCCACGGCCGGGTCGTTCCACACGGCGGCCTCGGCGCGGATGCCGTGAGCGGCCAGCGGTTCGAAGAGCAGGCGCTCGTCCGGGTCGAGGTCCGGCAGCTCGGCGCAGGTGGTGAGGGCGACGCGAGGTTCGATCATGCGGTCAGATTATCCGGATACGCGGATGGAAGATCCTACAAGTCCGACCGTGTCTCGTATGAGCGACCGGCGAGATGGTCGGTGCACGATCTGCCGATGGCCGATGGCGGACCTCGCGGGGAAGGCGGGCGCCGGGCGCGGCACGGCGGCGGGGCCGACGCGGTGGCCGGTGGCCGCGCTCGCAGCGGTGACCGGTCGCCGGTGGTCGGGTCCGGGGTAGTGGCTGGTGGTCGGGTCCGCAGCGGTGACCGGTGGTCGGGTCCGCTGCCGGGAGTTTCGCCGCCTCCTCGGTGGTGAGAACCATGACAGGGAACGAAGCTTGGGGGCACCGTGGTCGGCACGTCGGACACCGCGCCCTTCGGGCCGGCCGAGATAGTCGTCGTACGCCACGGCGAAAGCATGGCCAACGCGGCCTTTGCCGCCGCCGAAGCGCGCATCGGCTCCTCGCCGGCCGACGGGGCACCCGAAGAGCGCGACGAGGTGGGCGAGTTCGACCTCGCGATGGCCGGTCGGGACGCCGACATCGCGCTCACCGCGCGGGGCGAGGACCAGGCCGGTGCGGTCGGGCGACGGCTCGCGGTCAAGGGCGAGACGCCCGACGTGGTCCTGGTCTCGCCGTACCGCCGGGCCCGTTCGACGATGCGCATCATCGCCCGCGAAGCCGCCCGGGTGGGCCTGCTGTTGCCCCGGCCGCGTCGCGACGAACGGCTGCGGGACCGCGAGATGGGCGTCCTGGAACTGCGGACGGCCGCCGCGATCGAGCAGCTCTACCCGGAGGAGGCCGAGCGTCGGCGCCGGGTCGGCGACCTGTACTACCGCCCACCCGGCGGCGAATCCCTCGCCGATGTCGCGCTGCGGTTGCGCACGCTGCTCACCGACCTGCGGCACGAGGCGCCGGGCGCGCACGTGCTGATCGTCGGGCACGACGCGACCGTGCTGATGCTGCGCTACATCCTGGAGGGCCTCACCGAGACGGACGTCGACCGCCTGGTCCGTACCGATCCGGTGGGCAACGCCTCGATCTCCCGCTGGCGCGTTCGCGACGGGCGGCTGCGTGCGATCCGCTACAACGACACGCGGCATCTGCGCGGCATCGACGCGCGGTGAGCGGGCGGAGGTCGGCCCGGCTGGGTCGCGGTGTTCGCGGCAGCCGGCGGTCGGGCACGGGGGAGTGTGCCCGACCGCCGGCGCCTTGATACCCACGGGATGCGGCTGCGCCGTCGCGCAGTGGGGGTGTCAGGTCCCCTCCCGTCCCGTTCGGTGCCCTCTGGTTTCCCCTCTGCGGGGCCGGAAAACCGCCTCCGATCGAAGAGGTCGAACCCGGCCGGACCAGGCTGCCAACCGATCGCGGACACGACCATTCGAAGGCGATAGCGCCATTACCGAACAGAAATATGACGCTGTGTCAGTAACTGGAAGAGGAACCCTCGCGCCCCATTTCATCCCTGATCAGCCGCTTGATCGCCGATCCGGCACTCCGCGCGAAATCCACCGGATCAACCCTGGCCACCCGCCCGGCAACCATCCGGTCGCCGGGTCGGCGGTGGGCGCGTCACCGGCCGCCCCGGTCCGGCGCCGCGGTCAGTCCTGCGACAACCGCTCCAGTGCACCGATCAGATCCGGATACCGTCGGGTGCGGGCGCCGCCGTCGACGCCATAGACGCTGCCGGAGACGAAGGACGCCTCGTCGGAGGCCAGGAACAGGACCACGGCGGCCACCTCCTCGGGTTCCGCGAACCGGCCCAGCGGGGCGTTCTCGACGTATTCCTCGACCACGCCCGGGACATGCCACATGCCGGCGGTGGCCTGCGTGCGGATCAGACCCGGAGCCACAGCGTTGACCCGGATGCCCGACGGCCCCAGTTCCAGGGCCGCCACCTCGGTCAGGGCCACCACGCCGGCCTTGGCCGCGCAGTACGCGCCCATCCCGCGGCCGGGCTGGACCGCGTTGAGCGAGGCCAGGTTGACGATCGAGCCGGCTCGGCCGTCCTGGGCGCGCATGACCCGGCCCGCGTGCTTGACGGTCAGGAACGCGCCGTTGAGGCACAGGTCGACGACGCGGCGCCAGGCGACGTAGTCGTGGTCGGCCAGTTCGGCCGCCGTACCGCCGCCCGCGTTGGCCACCGCGATGTCCAGGCCGCCGAACTCGTCCACGGCCGCCGCTACCAGTCTCGCCACATCGTCCTCGACGGTCACGTCGCACAACCGGGTGACGCACCGCTCCGGGCCCAACTCCGCTGCCAGCGTGGCCAACCCGGCCGCATCGATGTCGCCCGCGACCAGGTACGCACCCTCGGCCGCGAGACGGCGCGCGACGGCCCGCCCGATGCCCGCCGCCGCGCCGGTCACCAGCGCGACCCGGCCCGCGACGCGTCCCGCGCCGGCATCGCCCTCGATCCGCGTGCTCACGCCGTGGTCCCCTTCGTATTCTCGTAGTCCTTCACTGCACCGCCGACGGCCTGCGCGGTCCGGTCGCGCCAGGTCTCGGACAGGCCCACCTGCCAGTCCTGGGACGCGAGCGGGCCGTGTGAGGCACCGGTGAAGTACGGGATCACCTCGCGTGCGATCAGTTCGTAGGAGCGCTTCGTCGCCTCCGCGTCCGCGAAGTCGGCGCCCATGAACAGGTAGGTGCCGAAACCGCCGGATTTCTGCCACAGCCGCTCGATCTGACGGATCGCCATCTCGGGCGTGCCGCAGATGAACGAACCGGTCGCGTTGCCGTGGTCGATCCGCTCGGCCAGTGGAGTGGCGGTGTCCAGCGGGATCGGCAGCACCTTGGCCTGGTAGTTCTGGATGCCCTCCAGGCCGTACGCCACTTCGCGGCGCGCCTGCTCCTCGGTCTCGGCGATGTGCATCATGCCCATCAGCCGCCACTTGGACCGGTCCATGGTCCGTCCGTACCGACCGGCGACCTCGTTCGCGATGCCCCAATGCGTGCCGAGGGCGTCGAAGCCGCCCTCCTGACTCGCGGCGATCGAGAGCATGCCCGCACCGAACCGTCCGGCCGTACGCGGACCGGCCGGCGAGAACGTCGCGGCGACCGCGAGTTCCGGTGACGGGTGGGTGTACGGCCGCAACTGCAATCGGGCATCGCGCAGCGTGAACCAATCGCTCTCCCGGGTTACCGGTTCGCGACCGGCGAGCAGCGCGACGATCGCCTCCAGCGACTCCTCCATCATTGCCCGCTGACGAGCGGTGTCGATGCCCAACATATGTGCGTCGGAGGCGAGTTGGCCGGGACCGACGCCGAGCATGACCCGGCCGCGGGTGAGGTGGTCGAGCAGGACCAACCGATCCGCGACGTGCAGCGGGTGGTGGTACGGCAGCGAGACGACGCCCGTGCCGAAGCGGATGTGCCGGGTGCGGGCCGCGGCGCTCGCGATGAACAACTCGGGCGAGGCGACGATCTCCCAGCCGCCGGAGTGGTGCTCGCCGATCCAGGCCTCGGCGTAGCCGAGCCGGTCCAGGTGCTCGACCAGGGCCAGGTCCTGTTCCAGCATCAGGGTCGGGTTGCGCCCCGCTTGATGGAAGGGGGCCAGGAACACCCCGAACTCGAGCGGACTGCGCTCGCCCATAGCGACCTGCCGGGCGATCTGCTGCGGTTCCGTGTGTGCCACCGCGACTCCTTGAATAACCCCGAAACTGATGAGCCGTCACCGTTCCATGTCGCGATGCGCGAATCAATAGTTGCATTATGCGAAAAGGAGTCGGGGCTCTCCCGCCCCGCCGCCGGCGTACCCGGGCACTCCCGCCGGCGTGTCTCGTGCCCTCTCCAGGCGCGCTACCGTGCGGGGGAGCCCGAAATGCGTTGGCCCGGTCGGCGTGGAGCGGGTAGGAAGGGTTGTCACCCTCGGAACGAGCCGTGGAAGACCACCCTCGGATTTCCCGACCGCAGGACGAAGGACGCGCGCACGCCATGGGCTACATCGATGTCAATACCGTTGGCTTCACCCTCCCCGACGGGCGCGTCCTGCTGGACGAGGTGTCCTTCCGGGTCGGTGACGGCACCACCGTGGCGCTGATCGGTGCGAACGGCGCCGGCAAGACCACGCTGCTGCGGATCATCACGGGTGAGCTGAAACCCGATACCGGTGCGGTCGCCCGGACCGGCGGGCTGGGCATCATGCCGCAGTTCGTCGGCCGGATCCGGGACGCGTCCACCGTGCGCGACCTGCTCGTCTCGCTCGCCCCGCCGCGGATCCGGGACGCGATGCGCGCGGTCGACGAGGCCGAGCTGGCGCTGATGGAGAACGACGACGAGAAGCGCCAGATGCGCTACGCCACGGCGCTGGCCGAATTCGGCGACGCCGGCGGCTACGACATCGAGCCGGCCTGGGACCAGTGTTGCCAGGCGGCGCTGGGCACCACCTACGACGGTGCCAAGTGGCGCGAGGTGCGCACGCTGTCCGGTGGCGAGCAGAAGCGGCTCGCGCTGGAGGCGCTGCTGCGCGGCCCGGACGAGGTGCTGATCCTCGACGAGCCGGACAACTATCTCGACGTCCCGGGCAAGCGCTGGCTCGAACAGTCCCTACGCGAGACCCAGAAGTCGGTGCTGTTGGTCTCGCACGACCGTGAACTGCTCGCCCAGGCAGCCGATCGGATCGTCACGATCGAACTCGGCGCGGCGGGCAACACCGTCTGGATCCACGGCGGCTCGTTCGGCACCTACCACGAGGCCCGGCGGGCCCGGTTCGAGCGCTTCGAGGAGTTGGGCCGGCGCTGGGACGAGGAGCACGCCAAGCTCAAGGCGCTGGTCCTGATGTACAAGAACAAGGCGGCGTACAACGACGGTCTGGCCTCCCGCTTGCAGGCCGCCCGGACCCGACTGCGCAAGTTCGAGGAGGCCGGCCCGCCGCAGAACATCCCGCGCGAGCAGGACGTCAAGATGCGGCTGCGCGGCTCCCGCACCGGCAAACGTGCGGTGATCGCCGAGAGGCTGGAACTGACCGGCCTGATGCAGCCGTTCGACGCCGAGATCTGGTACGGCGACCGGGTCGCGGTGCTCGGCTCGAACGGCTCGGGCAAGTCGCACTTCCTGCGCCTGCTCGCGGCCGGCGGCACCGATCCCGAGATCGAGCACGAACCGGTCGGCGACACGGTGATCGCTCCGGTGGCGCACACCGGCCGGGCCCGGCTCGGGGCGCGGGTGCGACCCGGGTGGTTCGCGCAGACGCACGATCATCCCGAGTTCGTGGGCAAGACCCTGGTCGACATCCTCGGCCGGGGCGACGAACACCGCAGCGGGCTGGGCCGCGAGGGCGCCGCGAAGGTGCTCGACCGGTACGAACTCGCCTACGGCGCCGAGCAGCCCTTCGACACCCTCTCGGGCGGCCAACAGGCCCGATTCCAGGTGCTGTTGCTCGAACTTTCCGGCGCCAACCTGCTGCTGCTCGACGAGCCGACGGACAACCTCGACCTGGTCTCGGCCGAAGCGCTTCAGGACGCCCTGGAGGCCTTCGACGGCACCGTGCTGGCGGTGACTCACGACCGGTGGTTCGCATCCTCCTTCGATCGCTTCATGGTCTTCGGCCAGGACGGCCGGGTCCGCGAGACGGACGGCCCGGTATGGGACGAGGGGCGCGTCGAACGCGCCCGCGGCTGAGCAAAGCAACAGGGTGGGCGCGGGAGTTCCACGCCCACCCTGGTCCGGTGCCCGGGTCGGTCCTCGCTGTCCGTATCGTCGGGGTTCGGGACGAAATCGGTTGCCGAGTCCTCCTTGTAGGTGAGCACAGGCGCCCGGCCGGTAGCCAGGCCGGCTCATTCCCGCTTGGCGGTGGCGGAGGCCGTAACGGAATGACGTCGATGGGCGCTCTGCCCTACGGTTCGGCGGATGCATCCCCACTTCGACGCGGCGAACGAATCGTACGAGCCGACCGGATCGACCGACCCGAACGACGTGATCATCCGGTGCAACGACAATCCGGCCATCCGGATCCGCCTCCGCGACGCGGTCAGCCCGGACGACGAGATCGCCGCGCGCTACCCGGCATCGCGACTCGTGCACTACACCGTCGAAATCCAGGCGCCCGGGATGGCCGCGCATCTCGATCGTGTGGTCGGCTGGACCGGCGAGGCGAGGGAGATAGCCGGCTTCCTGACCGACCTCGCCCGGGACTTCGGCGGCTGGGACGGCGAACGCCGCTGGCAGACCGACGACCGCGATCTCACCGTCACGGCGGTCTTTCGGTCCGGCGGGCGAGTCGAGCTGACCTGGGAGCTGCGACCGAGGCGAATGGGCGGCTGCGGCTGGGCGGCCTCGGTGACCCTGGTGGTGGAGACGGGCGAGCAGTTGGCCACGCTCGCGGCGGAGGTCCGGCACTTTCTGGCCCGCGCGGGTGGGTGAGCGGGACCTCACGTCAACGCTGTGCCGGTGACGTCGACATCGCCCCGGAGCATGGTTGACCCAGGGCACCTTCCTCGACGGCCTGGCGGATCCGACCAGGCACGAAGGCGGTACGACCGACCGACTCGCGGCGTTCACGAAGGCGTGGACGTATAGGTTGCTCGGTTGCTCCCGATTCACCCGTGCTCGGCGAAGGCCGCGGCAAGGGCGTCGCGGTCGGCGCCCGAGGCGATGAGCAGGCGCAGCAACACCCGCGCCTTGTACGGGTCGAGCAGGCCGGCGTTGAGCAGGCCGCGGCGTTGCAGGTCGGTTTCCGAGCCGACCGCGCCGTAGGTGTGTCGCAGCACGGACCCGGCACCGGTGCGCGAGGTCAGCACGACGGGGATACGCGAGGCCAGTTCGCCGAGAACCGGCGCGAGTGCGGCGGGCACGTGACCGACTCCGAATCCGGCTACCACCAGGCCCCGTTGATCGGTCGGGAAGTCGGCGAGCAGCGCGCCGTCGTCGTCGAGGGTGACCGAGTACAGCGCCACCCGGGCCGAGGTGAGCGCGGCCGGCTCCGGGATCGGCAGCGGCTTGTGCGCCGGCGGTGTGGCCAGGATCCGTACCCGGCCCTCGACGACGACCCCCAGCGGCCCGGTGTCGGGCGAGCGGAACGTGGCGGTACTCGTACTGTGCGTCTTGCGCACCCTGCGCGCGGCGTGGATCTCGTCCCCGAACACCACCAACGCGCCCAGCCCACGCGCCGATTCGGCCGCCGCGACCCGGGCGGCGGCGAGCAGGTTCGCGGGGCCGTCGGGCCCGGCCAACGTCGGGTTGCGCATCGCGCCGGTGAGCACGAACGGCTCCGGGTGCGGCCAGACCAGGTCGACGAGGTAGGCGGTCTCCTCCAGCGTGTCGGTGCCCTGGGACACCACGACGCCGATCGCCCCCGCGGCGACCGCGCGCGACGCGGTGGCGACCACGTCGAGGACCTGGGCGAAAGTCAGATTCCCGCTGGGTACGGCCTGTACGTCCTGCACGTCGAGCGCGACACCCAGATCCGCGAGGCCGGGTACGGCGGCGGTCAACTGCGCGCCGTTCAGGCGGGCGACCACCGTCCCGGCATCGGTGCCGACCGCGCCGGCCATCGCGATCGTGCCCCCGAGTGTGAACAACGCGACGCTCATCGGCAGAGCCTCCTCATCGGTTCCTTGTCGATTTCTTCGGCGATGCCGCCAAGGTAGCCGCCCCCGATGTCGGCCGTGGCCCGTGGCCGTCCCGATCGACACTCGGGCGGTGCCTGCGGTGCCTGCCGTGCCGTGGACGCCGTGGGCAATGTTCCGAGTACCGGGCCCGGACGTGCGGCGACCCCGAGGGACAAAGGTCCACTCGGGGTCGCCGGGGGATTTCCGTGTTGCTCTGTTGCCGTGTACCGCTCGGCGGTGTCGCGTGCCGTTCGGCCGGTGGGTGACATCGTCCGGTCGGTCCGGACCGCGGGTCGGGGGTCACCGTCGCCGTCACCGGGTGAGCAGTTGCAGGTTCCGACGCATGCGTACCGACTCGATGGCGGCGGCGCTCTGTACCACCTCGTGGGCCGCCCGCTCGGCGCGACGGGCCTTCGCGGCGGCGCGCCGGGTGCGCAGGGTCGCCATGACCAGACGGTCCCGGTCGGCGACGGCGAGAAGCTCCTGCTGACGGCTCTTGTAAAGCTCGTACTCGATCACTGTGTCCACCTTCTGTTACTTCGACCCGGTCTCCCCGGCTCGTGGTAACAGCTTCGCGTCCCAGTGGGGGGTCGGGCATGAGGCGGATGCCGCATCTATGCCGGCCCCCGAACCCGGCCCGATACCTAAGCCGCGCCGAGGAACCCTAAGGTGAGGTAAGGCGGGGTAAGGCGGCCTGAGGTACTCCCTAAGGCGCCCGAGTCGGCCCGGTTTCGCGGCGTCGACCGGCGGTGCGGGTGCGGCCTGTCGCGGCGGGGCGGACGGGCGAGCGTATGCAGATGTATACCGCCGGTCGACGCGGGGGACAACCGCCATGTCCGGGAGGATGGCGGGATGGCGTCAACCGTGCTCGCATCGCTGACCGTGCCCTGGATCCCCACCACGCACCGGATGGAGGTGCTGCGCTGTGCCGACCTGCCCGAGGGCTACACCGTCACCACCGCCTTCGTTCTCGCGCTGGACGGCCTCGGGCGCACCCTGCTGACCCGGGTGGACCGGCCGGGACGCGGCTGGGAGGTGCCGGGCGGACACCTGGACCCCGGGGAGACGCCGGCCCGGGCGGCGGCGCGTGAGCTCGCGGAGGAGGCGGGGCTGCGGGTGGCCGCCGAGCGGCTCACTCTCTTCGGCGGCCAGCGGATCACCCTCCTGGCCACGCCGCCGGCCGACTACCGCTATCCGACTCGGGCGTTCCAGGCCTTCTACACGGTGCGGCTGCCGGATCCGGGCGCGCCGACCCGGCCCGACCCCGCGTCCGAGTGTGACGCGGCCGAGTGGGTCGAGCCGGCCGAGGTGGCCGCGCGCTGCGCCGGCGCGGCCTGGCTGGCGCTGCACGCCACGCTGCTCGGCTGAGGTCCCGGGCCGGCGTCGCCGTACGGGCCGAGCGGCCGATCCCGTGCCACCTCACCCCCCTGCCTCGCACCGCCGCGAAACGGGCTAATCTGCACCGATGATCACCGTCTCCACTGCCAACGTCAACGGCCTGCGCGCCGCCGCCGGCAAGGGCTTCACCGCATGGCTGAACGCGACCGAGGCCGACGTGGTGTGCCTGCAAGAGGTGCGGGCCACGCCCGAGCAACTCACCGACGAGGTGCGCCACCCCAAGGGGTGGCACGCCTACTACGCCCCGGCGGCGGCCAAGGGCCGGGCCGGTGTGGCCGTGTACAGCAGGGTCGAGCCGACCGCGGTGCGGATCGGGTTCGGGTCGGCCGAGTTCGACGCGGCAGGGCGGTGGATCGAGGTGGACCTGCCCAAGGTGACCGTGGCCAGCCTGTATCTGCCCACAGGGGAGGCGGAGACGCCCAAGCAGGAGGAGAAGAACCGCTTCATGGCCGACCTGGTCGCCCATCTGAAGGTGATGCGGGCGACGGCGGCGATCGGCGGGCGCGAGTCGTTGGTGTGTGGGGACTGGAACATCGCGCATACCGAGCACGACATCAAGAACTGGAAGGGCAACGTCAAGAAGTCCGGCTTCCTGCCGGAGGAGCGGGCCTGGCTCGACGCGTTGTTCGGCGCGGCCGACTGGCATGACGTGGTCCGCCGGATCCACCCCGACGGCCCTGGGCCGTACTCGTGGTGGTCCTACCGAGG
The DNA here is from genome assembly GCF_040605455.1 of Embleya sp. NPDC005575. Taxonomy (NCBI): domain Bacteria; kingdom Bacillati; phylum Actinomycetota; class Actinomycetes; order Kitasatosporales; family Streptomycetaceae; genus Embleya; species Embleya sp. NPDC005575. The sequence goes on from NZ_JBEXCV010000064.1 coordinate 34,750, forward strand.
CAAGGCGTTCGACACCGACGCGGGCTGGCGGATCGACTACCACGTGGCGACGCCCGCACTGGCGAACGCGGCCGTCACCGCCGCGGTCGAACGCGCCGACACGTACGCGGAGCGCTGGTCCGACCACGCGCCGGTAACCGTGGCCTACGACATCTGAGCCGCCCGCGACGGCCGAGCCCGCGGCGAGCCCACCCCGGATCGCCCGCGAGACCGGTTCGGCCAGTGGGCCCGATCAGCGATCCCGCTCCCGCGATCGGAGGGCGCGCTGTTCGGGGTCGTCGCGGTCACCCGCTCACCCGCTTACCCGGACAGCCGGGCGGCGGGGACCGTGGTCGTGGGGTCGCCGGACCGGTCCCCTGCCATGTCGAGTGCCGAGGTGGGGTGGCTCCAGCGGGACTTCCGCCGGCAGCGCTCGCAGCACCAGTGCGTGGTCGGCATCGCCATCAGCTCGGCCATGCGCTCGCGTGTCTCGTGGTCGGCCGGTGTGTACACCACCATCCGGGTCTCCGGCACGCTCAGCCCCAGCCGGGTGCCCGCGAAGTCCATCCGGCCCAGCTGGTTGTGCACGATCCGCTTGATGTGCCGGTTGCCCGAGCCGACCTCGCGGCGCGCCCACAGTCGGGCGAACTCCGGGCTGCAACTCGCCAGGCGTTGTACGAACGACTCCCACTCCGGTTCGCCCACGTGCCGGGCGAACGACGCCTGCAACTCGGCGACCATGCGCGGCTCCTCGAAGTCCCGGTCGAGGAACGGGTTGCACTCGTCGGGCGACATGAACGTGGCCCAGAGCACGTTGCGTTCGTTGACCGGTTGCTCGACCAGGCCTGGAAACACCTTGTGATACGCCTCGTTCCAGGCCAGCACGTCGTAGCGGGCGTTGTACACGGCGGTCGGATTGGGGACCAGGCCGTCGAGGATCTCCCGGATCTCCACCGGCAACGTCGCCCCCGACTGCGCCTCGATCTCCCAGGGCACCTGCGCGAGTCGGTACAGGTGGGTGCGCTCGGCCGGGTCGAGCCCGAGGGTGCGGGCCACCGCGTCCAGCACCTGCACGCTCGCGTTGATCGGGCGACCCTGCTCCAGCCACGTGTACCAGGTCACCCCCACGCCGGCGAGCATCGCGACCTCCTCGCGGCGCAAGCCGGGCGTGCGTCGGCGCAGGCCCGGCGGCAGGCCGACATCCTCCGGGGTCCGGCGTTCGCGCCTGCTGCGCAGGAACGCGCCCAGTTCGGTGCGTCGGCTCGCGGTGTTGGTGCTCATGCGGCCATCCTCGTACCTGCTGCGATTGGCTGCCAGGTGCTTTCGGTACCAGGATCGACAGGCTCTCGGCAACAGGACCCGCCCGCCCGCACGCTCCTGGCATGACCACCACGACCGCGGCGCCGGACACGGCGCGACGCGCCCATCCGCTGCTGCTGACCGCACTGCTCACCGCCCAGTTCATGGCGTTGCTGGACACCTCCGTCGTCAACGTCGCCGGCCCCACGATCCGTACCGACCTGGACACCAGCGGTGCGGGACTGCAACTGGTCATCTCCGGCTACACCGTCGTCTACGCGATGCTGATCGTCACCGGCTCGCGGCTCGGCGGCCGGCACGGCTTCCGTCGGGTGTTCGGCGCCGGCCTCATCGTCTTCACCGTTGCGTCGCTGCTGTGCGGCCTGGCCTGGGACGACACCTCACTGATCGCGGCCCGCGCGGTCCAGGGCGGCGGCGCCGCGCTGATGGTGCCCCAGGTGCTCAACCTGATCCAGGCCACCTACGCCGGCGCCGACCGGGCCCGAGCGATGGGTCGGTATGCGGCGACCATCTCGGGCGGCATGGTCGCCGGCCAGGTGTTGGGCGGACTCCTGGTCAGCGCCGACCTGTTCGGACTGTCCTGGCGGCCGGTGTTCCTGATCAACATCCCGGTCGGGATAGTGCTGTACGTGCTCGCCCGCCGGGTGTTGCCGGCCGGTGGGACCCCTGCGGCACGCGGCCTGGACGTCCCGGGCCTGGCGTTGCTCGCTCCCGCGTTGCTCGCTCTGGTCGTCCCGCTGGTGATGGGACACGAGTTGGACTGGCCGACCTGGGGTTGGTTCAGCCTGGGCGCCTGCGCGGTGCTGTTCGCGCTCTTCGCGATCGTCGAACGACGTGTGTCGGCGCCGCTGATTCCGATTGCGCTGCTGCGGGTGCCGGGCGTGGTGGCGGGTGCGGTCACCCTGTTGTTGGTGATGACGGCGTTCGGTGGGCTGATGTTCGCCACCGCGCTGTACGTGCAGAGCGGTCTGGGCTACAGCGCGTTGGAGGCGGGGCTGACCTTCATCCCGTCCTCGGTCGTGTTCGCGACGGTGTCGTTGCGGTGGCAGCGGTTGCCCGCGGCCTGGCATCGGCGGTTGCCGACGATCGGGATGCCGATCGGTGCGCTCGGGTTCGCGGCCACCGGGTGGGCGTTCGGCACCGGGCAGCCGCTGGTGGTGATGCTTGCCACGATGATCGTGAGCAGCTTCGGCCTGGGCGTCGCGTACAGCCCGGTGATGATGCTCGCGCTGCGCCGGGTTCCGCTGCCGCGGGCGTCGGACGCGTCCGGACTGATGGTGACGATGATCCAGCTCGGGCAGGTGCTCGGGGTGGCCGCCTTCGGCACGCTCTACCTGTCGGTGGGTACCGACTTCCACCACGCGGGCGAACTGACGGCGTGGGCCATCGCTGCGACGGCGCTGGTCACCACGGTGCCGGCGGCCCGGTTGGGGCGGTGACCGGGAGCCGGGCCCCGAGCCGCGATCGCCGCGCCCGCGCCCGGAGTGGCGTTCAGGCGGTATCCGCCGCGGCGTCCGCCGCGTCCTGGGCAGCCAGGACGCGGTGGTCGTGTTCGACCGACCAGGCGCCGAGTGCGCGGAACGGGACCAGGAGGGTCTCGCCCAGGTCGGTCAGCGCGTACTCGACGCGCGGCGGAGCCTCGGCGGATGACCAGGCCGTGGTATTCCAGCCGGCGCAGCGTCTCGTTGAGCACCTTGGCGCTGATCCCGCCGATCTGCGCGGCCGGCGTGCCCGGCCGCATCGGGCCGTCGGCCAGTGCGTAGACGACCACGCTGTTCCAGCGATTGGTGAGCAGGTCGAAGCCGATGCGGGCGCGGCAGTCGGCGACGTACTCGCCCTCGTGGTCGGTCATGGGGCCATTGTGGTTCGGCCGATGGATACCGGATGGTGCGTATCGGCTTGTGGTGCGGTCGATGGTGACCGAATGGTGCGTTTCGGCCTGTCTAGCTTCGAGGGGTGGGGGTTCGAGGACCCGGCGGTACCGCGTCCACCCGCTGGGGTTCGAGGACCCGTGGGCGTGCGACGACTCGGCAGGAGTGTGCCGCCGTGCCCTATGGGCCCTCGCTCAGATACTCGATCAAAACCGGTACGTGGCTGTGCTCCGGGTCGCGGACGGCGGTGAGCAGGGTGAGCCGGCCGCCGCCCGCCCGGGTGAGCAGTGCGGTGCGGGCCGCGTGCGCCGGCGCGGCGTCGAGTTCGTCGCGGTAGCGGGCGCGGAAGACCTCGTCGGCCGGGCCGCCGGCGTGCCAGGCCCGGCGCAGCTCGGTGGACGGGGTCAACTCCTTGGGCCATGCGTCGAGATGAGCGTCCGCCTTGGCGATCCCGCGTGGCCACAGCCGGTCGACCAGGACGCGCAGGCCGTCGTCCGGATCGGCCGGCTCGTATACCCGGCGCACGGTGATGGTGGGTCCGCCGGTCGTGTTGCGCCGAGCCATGGTGCCTCCCGCTCGTGTGGTGATCGGTGGCCTGTACCCGACTCGCGGCGATCTCACCGTCGGGCCGGCCCGGTACCCGATTCAGTACGCGATGCCCACCGGTCGGCGGTAGGTCGCCGGGTCGTCCAGGACCGCGAGCATGCCGTGCGCGAGGTCGGCCCGGGCTATGGTGCTGCCGCGTGGGACGCTGCCGCCGATGTGGGTGCGGTAGGTGCCGGTGCCGGTGCCATTGGTGAGCTTCGGTGGCCGCATGGTGGTCCAGTCGGCGTCGCTGAGGGCCAACTCGGCCTCCATCGCCGCCAGGTCCGCGTACACCGCCTTGAGCATCGCGCGCAGGATCGGGATCAGAGCGCCGCGTACGAAGACCGAGTCCTCGCGTGGCGTCGGGCCCACCGGCGCCGCGCTGATCGTCACCACGCGTCGTACACCCGTGTCGGCCATCGCGGCCAGGATCGCGGTGGTCGCCGCCGTTGCGATGCCGGGGCTCTTGCGGTTGCGCGGTCCGATTCCGGACAGCACCGCGTCGCGGCCCTCGATGGCCTCGCGCAGCTCGGCCGGGTTCGTCACGTCCGCCCATACGACCTCGATGTTCGGGTGTTCGAAGGCGGGTCGGGACGGCGCCCGGACCACGGCGGTGATCTTGTGTCCGGCGGCTGCGGCGTGACGCAGTACGTGTTCACCGGTGGCACCGGTCGCTCCGAGGACGGTGAGCCTCATGTTCTGCCTCCCGAGGTGGGTGAGTATTCACTCACCTCCATATGGTGAATACTTGCTCACCACTACGTCAAGTCCGGGAGACGGACCGCCTCGAACCCCATCGGAGGCACCCGAAACCCCCGGATCGGACCACCCACGACGAACGGACGACCGCCTCCATGCCGCACTCGCCCCGCCCCGAACCCCAGCAGCGGGAGCCGCACTCGGCACCGGCCGAGGGGCCGCGACAGGTCGTGCCCACCCGGCAGCGGATCCTGGACGCCGCCGAGCACCTGATGCGCACGCTCGGCCTCGCGCGGACCACGACCAAGGAGATCGCGCGCGCCGCCGGCTGCTCGGAGGCCGCGCTGTACAAGCACTTCACCGGCAAGGAGGAGCTGTTCGTCGCGGTCCTCCAGGAGCGACTGCCGCCGCTGGGACCGCTGCTCGCCCAACTCGCCGAAGAATCAGAGGAGTTCGAGAAGTCGGACGGGTTGGACGGGTCCGAAGATTCCGGCGGGTCCGGCGGGTCCGGCGGGTCTGCGGAGTCCGGCGCCGACGGGGTCGAGCGGCGACTGGCGGCGATCGCGAGCCGGGCCGCCGAGTTCTACGAGCAGAGCATGCCGATCGCCTCGTCGTTGTTCGCCGAACCCGCGCTGCTGCACCGCCACCGCGAGGCGCTGCGCGGCATCGGTGCCGGCCCGCACGTCCCGCTGCGCCTGCTCGCCGCCTACCTCACGGTCGAACGCGACCGGGGCCGGATCGACCCGGACGCCGACCCGGACGCGGCCGCCGCGCTGCTGCTCGGCGCGTGTTACCAACGGGCGTTCCTACGGCACTTCATGGGCGTCGAGGACGGCCCGACGGTGGCCGAGTTCGCCGCGAGCACGGCTCGTACCCTGATCCGAGGCATCGCACGCTCCTGACCGGAGGCGGGCCCGGGGCCGGTACGCAGCGGACCGCGCCCGAAGACGCGGGTGCCGTGTCGGTGTGGGCTGCGACACTTCCGGCGAGGAGTGGGTCGCCTGGTCGGGGCGACCTCCTATCGTGCGCGTATGGAATTGAAACAAGAGATGATCACGATCGACTGCGCCGATCCGAGCACTCTGGCCGCCTGGTGGGCGAACGCGCTGGGGGTGGAGATCGCCGAGGACTTCGGCGAGTTCGTAATCGTCGCGGCCCAGCCCCTGGTCCTGGGTTTCCAGCGGGTGCCGGAGGATCGGGTCGGCAAGAACCGGGTGCACGTGGACTTCTCCACGCCGGACCGCCCGGCCGCGGTCAAGCGGTTGGTGGCTCTGGGTGCGACGGTGGTGGCCGAGCGCGATGCGCCGGGGCTGAACTGGACCACGATGCAGGACCCCGCGGGCAACGAGTTCTGCGTCTCGGGCTGAACGCGGACGGCGATGTCGGCGGCTCGGCCCAGCCGTTACGTCCAGGCGGTGGGTGCCGACGACCGACAGCAGCCGCAGCGCCTCCTCGGCAGGCGGACCGGGCGCCGCGGTGTGGATCACCACGCGCCGGACGCGGTCCGCGACTTGGCGGACGTGGACGACGTACGCGCCGCCGTGGACCGCGCCGTGTACCTGTAGGGCCGGCTGGACGCCGCCTTCGACAACGGCGCGACGGGCATCCCGCCCGGCCCGATGGACCGGGTCCTTCGGGCGGCGGGCCGTTCGCTCAGGGGTGGGCGCGCAGATAGCGGCCGCGCGAGAGCTCGGTGACCAGGACCGGGCGACCGTGCGCGGGGACGGTGGTGCGGCGCTCCTCGGTCATGCCCAGTTTGCCCATCACCTTGATGGATGCGGTGTTGTCCACGTGGCAGACGGAGACCAGGCGTGGCACCCGGGCGTACTCGAACGCGAACCGGAGCACCTCGAAGGCGGCCTCGGTGGCGATGCCGTGACCCCAGTACGGGCGGGCCAGCCGCCAGCCGATCTCCACGGCGGGCAGTACCTCGGGCAGGAACTCCGGTACGGCCAGGCCCACCCAGCCCGCGAGCGCGCCGGCCGGGCCCGGTTCGGCGGTGCGCAGTTCGACCGCGAACAGGCCGAAGCCGCGGGTCTCCCACGCGAGTTCGTACGCGGCCAGGGCAGCGGCGCTCTGCTCGGGGGTACGTGGCAGGCCGTCGCCCACGTGGCGCATCACCTCGGGGTCGGCGTTCATCGCGGTGAGCGCGGGCAGGTCGTCGTCACGCCAGCGGCGGAGCAGGAGACGGTTTGTTTCGATCATCGGACCATCCTGCCCGAATGTGGCGCAGAGCCCGAGTGGTCGGGTGTTGCCGCGGCCCGCAGCGGGGTCAGGACCGCGACCTGCGGCGAGGCTCGAACCGCGGCGCGAACGACAGCCCGCATCGCGGCCCGAATCGAGGTTCAATGCGATGTCCGATTCCCGCCGGACGAAGCGCCCGCCATCGCGCACAGTGGAACCCGGAAGCACCTGTGATCAGTGCACGCGGCATCCGGCCACTGCACGCGGGAAGGAAGCGCTCATGACCGTCCACACCACCCTCGACAGCCCCCTCGGCGAGCTGCTGCTGATCGGCGACGTACGCCCCGACGGCACGCTCGCGCTGACCTCGCTGTCCGTGCCGGGCCAGAAGGGCGGCGCCGCCGCGGCCGCCGACTCGCGCCCGGACCCGGCCGTGTTCGCCGAGGTGGTCCGCCAACTCGACGCCTACTTCGCGGGCGACCTGCACGACTTCGACCTGCCGATGGCATCGCGCGGCTCGGCCTTCCAGGAACGCATCTGGGCCGCGATCGACGAGATCCCGTACGGCACCACCACCACGTACGGTGCGATCGCCGAGCGGGTGGGCACCTCGCGGGCGGGAGTGCGTGCGGTCGGTACCGCGATCGGCGCCAACCCGCTGCTTCTGGTCCGGCCGTGCCACCGGGTGATCGGCGCGGACGGCGCGCTGCGCGGGTACGCCGGCGGCCTGGAACGCAAGGAGTACCTGCTCGCCCACGAAGGCGCCATCCTGGCACGGGTGCGGTGAGTGCCGTGGACACGCTGTTCGCCACAGAGCCGGCCGCCGGCACGGAACTCGCCGCGCGCGTGGACGAGCACGGCCACGCGCTGACCCACCGGATCCTGGACCCGGACGCCTGTCGCGAGATCGCCGAGCTGTACGACCGCCCGGAGCTCTTCCGGGCCACCATCGACATGGCCCGACATCGGTTCGGCTCCGGCCGGTACCGCTACTTCGCCGCACCCGTGCCCGAGCCGATCGCGACGCTGCGCGCGTCCTGCTACCCGCACCTGCTGCCGATCGCTCGCGCGTGGGCCGAGCGCCTGGGGCGGCCCGCACCCTGGCCGGACACCCTGGAGGAGTGGCTGACGATGTGTCATGCGGCAGGCCAGACCCGGCCGACGCCGATCCTGCTGCGCTACGGACCGGGAGACTGGAACGCGTTGCACCGGGATCTGTACGGCGACCTGGTCTTCCCGCTCCAGGTGGTGATCGGCCTGGACGAGCCCGGAGTCGACTACACGGGCGGCGAGTTCCTGATGGCCGAGCAGCGCTTTCGGGCCCAGTCGCGCGGCACCGCGATCAGCCTGCCGCAGGGGCACGGGTTGATCTTCACCACTCGGGATCGCCCGATCCGCTCGGCCCGCGGCTGGTCGGCGGCGCCGATGCGGCACGGCGTCAGCACCGTGCACACCGGGCTGCGCCGTACTCTCGGATTGGTCTTCCACGATGCGGCGTGAGGTGAAGTACACGCTGATCGGGCCGGACGGGCGGCCCTACCGCAGCGTCACGCCCGGCACACTGGGCGGCACCACCAACGGTCGGCTGTACGGGCGGTTGGATTGCCGCAGTGCACTGCGAGCGATCGCGCTCGGCGGCTATGTCGCGAGTCGGGTGTTCTTCGCCGACGAGGCCGCCGCGATCGCGGCCGGGTTCCGGCCGTGCGCGGTGTGCCTGCCGGCGGCCTACGCCCGCTGGCACGGGCGCCCGCCGGCGCCGCACACCGATGCCGAACTGGCCGAGCTGCTGGGCAGGTTGGCCGGTTGCCGGACGTTGGCGATCGGGCACGGGCGAGACCGCGCCTCGACCGCCGCAGCGCATGCGCTCGCGGCGGCCTGGCCGGGCGAGGTGGTGGCGCTCGTCTCGTGGCCGGAGCAGGCCGCCTCGTGGCTGCGCCCGGCGTTGCGGCTGACCGCACAGGCTCCGGACGCGTGGGTGGTGGCGGGTGCGGCACCGGGCTGGGCGGGCATGCGTGACCGTTTGTTGCGCAGCACCGACTGGGATCCGCAACGCACGTACGCCTTCGCCTCGTTGACGGACGCGATCACCGATACCGGTCGGGACGACGGGCCCTGGTAGGCGGCGACCCGGCCGGTTTGAGGATGGCCGGGTCGGTGCCGACTACCGTTTCGCGTACCGGACCTGCTCGAACGGCCAGTGTTCGGCCAGCCACGCGGAGACCTCGCGGTACACCGGCCCGTCGAGTTCGGCCCGGTCGGCCCGGACCCAGGAGCGCACCGAAGTGACGGCGGGGTCGTCCCGGTCCGGGTAGATGTAGACGCAGCCGATCACGTCGTAGTCGCCGGCGTTGCCACCGTTGTCGAGCACGGTGTACGTGAAGCCGGTGCGCTTGGTGAAGTCGTCGGAGTGTTCTACCAGATCGCGCAGATTTTCTTCCGCGGTCAGCCCGTCGAGCGGCGGCCAGTGGCGATCGACGAAGCCGGGGGTGGCCCGGATGTGTTCGATGCTCGACGACCACGCGGCCAGATCGGCCCGGTTGTGCCGGGCGGCCAGCGGTTCCAGTCGGAAGGACGGTGTGCTCGGCGCCGCCGGAACGACGAACTCCGCCGGGACGAAGGTGGGTTCAGCCATGGCGGGAGCCTACGCGGAGGGATTCGGCCGGGCGACCGCGGGTCGTTCGAATTCGGCGGTCAGTGCGGCGGACTCGCGTCACTGCGCGAGGGGTGTGGGGCGGCGTTCGTCACGGCCGTCGTGAGTGCCTCGACCAGCGGGATCGGTGCGGTGTCGGCCGCCGGTGGGTACACCAGCAGCGTTCCGTCGGCCGCGACGCCGAAGCAGTCGCCGGCGCGGTCGGTGCGGGCGGCCTCGTCGGGGTCGAGCAGGATCGGCGGGCCCGCGCGAAGGACCCGGGTGTCCGGGGTCAGGCCGGCGCGGAGCACAGCCGCGCGCAGTGCGTTGGCCCGGCCGGGGTGCGAGTTGCGCAACCAGACCTCCTGAGCCTGTACGGCGCCGCGCTCCAGGAACGGCCGACCCGCGCGGTCGAGTGAGAACAGGTCCAGGACCGGTCGACGGCGATCCACGACGCCCGGCCGCCGGCGGATGAACCGGGACAGCCCCCGCGCGGGCGGGTATCCGAAGACCGGCAGCGTCGCGATACCCCGCCTGTCGAACTCCGCAGCCGTCGCGGCCAGGAGCAGCTCGATGCGTTCGATGATCCGGGCCCAGTCCGCAGGTCGCCCCGCGGCCGGTGTCGCGCCGGCTGCGGCTGCCGGGTCCGCCAACCGCTTGCGCTCCGCCTCGATGTGGGCGTCGAAGTCGCTCATGGCGGCAACCTACCGGCGCGAACCCGCCGGCGGACGGCCACCGAGGTCGATGGATCGGAGGCCCGGCCCGCCTTGGTGCGGCGGCCGTCCGCCGCCCGGCTCGGCGGGCTGCCCCGCCTCGGCCCGGCG
>NZ_JBEXCV010000065.1:0-44522 GCF_040605455.1 Embleya sp. NPDC005575
GCCGGTCGGCGCCGGCGACCGCCGCCGGCGCGAACGCGGCGAGTGCGCACAGCGTCGCGAGCAACCCCGCACCGATTGCTCCGGGGCGGATACGACGGCGGATGGCGCTGTGCATGGAGATGGACCCCCGGGTGGGCTGCGGCTGTCGATACCGGACGGCACCGGACGGCCCACCGCGGTCCCCGAATCACGGGTTCGGCGGATTCCGCGCGCACGGCTTTTCCGGCAGCTCCTCAGCGCGGATGTTAGCGCTCACAGGGAGCGACCGGGAGTGCCCCCGACGAGAAGATCACTCGATGGAATTCGCTGGTCCGGGCCGCCCGTACGGGCGCGACCCGGCAAAGCTGACCATCCGTCAGATATCGCCGGCGGCGCCGCGGTCCGCATCGGCGCCGGTCCGCCGGTCGGCGGCGGGTCGGGCGAGTCGACGGCCGGCGTCCGGGTCCGCTCCCGGGTTGCGGACCAATCCGCGCCGTCGCGCGTGTCGGCGCCGAATCGGGGGCCGAGCAGGGCGGTTCCCACGACGAACAGGACCAGGGACCAGGCGACACACGCGTTCACGACACACTCCCGGTGGCACGGTGGAATCGGCCTGCACGACGACCAGGCCAGTTTCCATTCTTCGCCCGACTGGCCTGCCCACAAAGAGCCAATCCCCAGGAGGTGGACTGTATTCGACGACCCGGGGGGATCGGATATGGCGATCCCCCGGCGCGAAGGGGTACCGACGCGGCATCGTGGCCTCAGGCTCCCGCCGGGCCCGGGACGGTACCGGCGGGGCGGCCGGCGGCGTGCACCTCCCCCCAGTGCGCCGCCGAGGAAGACGGGCCCGCGGGCATTCCCCCCGCTCGCGGGCCCGTCGCCCCACTGCCAGGTCCGATCGACGGCTCGGCGCGCCCGGTTCAGCGCAGCGCGAGCAGCACCTCCCGAATCCGCGCGTCCTGCGCCGGATCGGCGGGCAGCGGCACGGTGACCGCATCCGCCAGGCCGCCCCAGCGTGCTCGGATCAACGCGGGCAACTCCTCGTAGAGCCCCATCGGCACGAGCGTGTCGAGCACCTCGTCGGTGACGTGTCGGGCCAACTCGGACCAGTCGTCCCGGCGGATCATCAGCTGCAACCGGTCCTGGAGTTCGCCCCACCCGTACAGGTCGAGCGTGCCGCGATACGCGGGCGTCGAGTACAGGAACGCGAACAGCCGCCGCTGCCGCTCGCGTTCCGCGTGCAACACGGTCCGGTCCGGGCCCGCGATCAGTTGCGTGCCGGCGACGAGTTCGAACGCACGCGGGACCGCCGCACGGGCCAGGCCCTCGGCCACGGCGGGGCGGGCCACGGTATCCAGCCAGCGCGGGCCGGAGTTGGTGGGATGGGTGACCAGGCCGTCCGCGATTTCGCCGGCGAGCGCGCACATCGCCCGGCCGACCCCACCCAGCAGGATGCGCGGGGCGGTGGTGTCCGGATCCGGGCCGGGGTTGAAGTACGGCTGCATCCGGGTGAGTCGGTGATGCGGTCCCTCGTGCGCGGGTGGTTCGCCGGTCCGGAACGCCTCGAAGGCGGCCCGCACCGCGCCCACGTAGTCGCGCATCCGGGCCACCGGCGGCGACCACGGCATCCCGTACCGGTCCTCGATGTTCTGCCGGACCTGACTGCCCAGGCCGAGTTGGAACCGGCCGCCGGAGAACCGGGCCAGGTCCCACGCGGCGTACGCGGTCAGCAGCGGCGAGCGCACGAAGGCCAGCGCGACCGACGTGCGCACCACGATCCGCTCGGTGTGCTCGAGTGCGAGCAACGCGACCGCGAACGCGTCGTGCACCGTCTCGGCCACGTGCAACCCGTCGAAGCCGGCCGCCTCGGCCCGGCGCGCGTGCGCCGCCACCTCGCGCAGCGGCAGCCGCGGATCCATCCCGGTGTAGACCCTCACCAGGCGAAGTCTTCGCCGACCAGGCCCTCGGACAGCGTCCACAACCGGGCGGCGTCCGCCTCGTCCAGCGCCCACGGCGCGTGCTCGGTGGTGATCGCGCAGTCCGCGAGGTAGACGCCGCCCACGTCCGCGAGTTCGCTCCCGACCGCCGCCCAGACCTGGGTCGCCGCGCCGCTTGCCACCTGCTTGATCGGCGGCATGTTCGCGGCGGTGACCTTCCTCTGCAGATCGCGCCCGGCGTCGCGGGTCATATGCCGACCGAGGTTGGTCGCCACCATGCCCGGGTGCACCGCGAGGGACCGTACGCCGCGCCCGCGCAGCCGGCGATCCAGTTCGACGGTGAACAGGAGGTTCGCGGTCTTGGACGCGCCGTACGCCTGCCAGGGGTGGTAATCCTCGGGCGCGCTCTCGTAGTTGGGGTCGGCCCAGCGGATCCCGGACGCGACGTGACCGGCGGAGCTGAGGTTGACCACTCGCGCGCCCGGAACGAGGGTGGGCACCAGCAGGTTGGTCCACAGGAAGTGGCCCACATGGTTGGTGCCGAATTGCAGCTCGAAGCCGTCCGCGGTGCGGGCGAACGGAGTCGCCATCACTCCCGCGTTGTTGACGAGTACATCCAACCTCGGGAATCGCTCGCGCAGTTCGGCGGCGGCGGCGCGGATCGAGGCGAGCGAGGTGAGGTCCAGGACGGCGTACTCCACCTTCTCGGGCAGGTCCGCGACCGCCGCCCGACCCTTGTCCGCGTCGCGTGCGGTCAGCACCACGTGCGCGCCGGCCGCCGCGAGCGCCCGCGCGCTCTCCCGGCCCAGGCCGGAGGTGCCGCCGGTGATCACGATGGTGCGGCCTGTCGGATCGAGGCCCGCCAGGACCTCGTCGGTGGTGGTGTCGGGTCCGAATGGCATGGCACACTCCGCCGAGTAGATGCTTGACTGTGTTGAGCACTATGTGGCGGGTTTGCAAGGCCGTGAGGGCGGTCACGCCCCGGGAATGACGACGTGCACGGCCTCGGCCGGCGCTCCCGGTGGCGACTTGGACGAGAAGTACGCCGCCGAGGGCCTCAAGGCGATCGCCGGTCGGCTGAAGTAGCCGACCGCCCGACGTGACCGAGCGCCCGACGTGACCGAGTGCCGGGGGTGATCCCGGGCCGCGGGCGATCCCGGGTCGAGGGGACGAGGCCGAGGCCGAGGGGACGACGCACCGTTCCTCGCCCCTCGACTCCGGGGCCGCCGCCGGCGCCGGTGGTCCGCGGTGGGCGGTGCGCGGTCAGCCGAACACGACCGTGCCGTCGGTGTTGAAGACCGCGCTCTGGAAGGGCAGCAACAGTTGGGCCGGCAGGAAGCTGTCCGGCATCAGCGGCTCGCGGGGCGTCTGCGCGGCGCGTGCCGCAGGAATGTACAGCGAGGCCATCGACCCGAAAATGACCGCCGTGACGATCACGGCCGCCTTGCGGAATCCGTGCTTGACCATGGAATTGCCCTTCACCGGGGACGTCGGGGGAAACGAATCGGCGTCCCGCCGCACTCCGGAATTCCGGGCACGACTCCGCCGCGCCGCCCGGGGATTTCATGGCGGCGCGGCAACTCTAGGGTTTTGTCGGCAAAGAAAAAGACGCCGTTCGCCCTCCCGGGTGACGTCATCGGTTGGCCCAGGGCCCAGGACACGCAATTTCACTCGGAAGGGTGAGGATTATGCGCCTGCGCGCTCCCGCACGTGTCCATGTCCTGTGCCGAGCGTTATTCGGGCCGCCCGGCACCGATTCGATCACGCAGCCAATGACGGGACGCTCGCGGCGTGCGAATTCCGGTCGGGAAGTCGACATGGATCAAGCCGAACCGTCGGTGATGACCCTCGGGCCGTCGAAAACGCCGGCACCGTGGTCACCCGCCGGAATCAGCCCGTGCGGCGGACCGCAGCGCGAGCCGCAGACGTCGACGGGAGGCTCCTGTGCGGGTTGCCGGCGGTCGGGGCGGTTTCGGGCGATCCACCGGCGGTCGGGTCCGCGCGTCTGGTGGGTGGTTCCGGTCGGACAGCGGATCGCGGCCCACGATGGCCCGCGCGCCGTGCGCGGTCCAGGGTGTGATCGGGTCGTCCGAACATCATTTTCTCGGTTGACAATTAGAATGGTTGTCCATGACAACCGGACCCGCGCCAGGCCGCCCCGAACACGGCTGGCTGCGCCGCCTGATGGCCGCCTCGTGGCGGTACCAAAGCAGCGTGCTGATCGCGTTCGGCGCGTCCCTGCTGGGTATGGCCGTCACCGCGCTGGTCCCGCTGGTGCAGCGCAGGGTGGTCGACGACGCGGTCGCCGGCGAGTTGGGCGGGCTGCTGCCGCTGTCGGTGCTGCTGCTGGGCGCGGCCGTGGTGGTCTTCGGCTGTACGTACACGCGGCGCTACGTCGGCGGCAAGTTGTCCCTGGACGTGCAGTACGACCTGCGTACCCGTATCTTCGGCGCGCTGTCCCGGCTGGACGGCGCGCGGCAGGACGAATTGCAGACCGGGCAGATCGTCAGCCGGGGGATCTCCGACGTGACGATGGTCCAGGGCTTCATGTCGATGATCCCGATGATGACGGGCAACGTGCTGCTCTTCGTCATCTCGCTCGGCGTGATGTTCTGGCTGTCGCCGCTGCTCACGCTGGTGTCGCTGGCGGTGGGGCCGGGGTTGTTCGCGGTGGCCTACCTGTCCCGGAAGCGGCTGTTCCCCGCCACGTGGCAGGCTCAGCAGGACGCCGCCGCGCTGGCCGGCGTCGTGGAGAGCGCGGTGACCGGGGTCCGGGTGGTCAAGGGCTTCGGGCAGGAGGAGCAGGAACTGCACCGGCTGGAGACGGCCGGCCGCAGGCTGTTCGCCTCCCGGGTGCGCTCGGTCAGGTTGAACAGTCGGTACACGCCCACGCTCGCGGCGATCCCCGCGCTCGGCCAGGTCGGCGTGCTCGCGCTCGGCGGCTGGTTGGCGGTCCGGGGCGAGATCACCCTGGGCACATTCTTGGCCTTCTCCACCTATCTGGGCCAGTTGGTCGGGCCGGTGCGGATGCTCTCCGGCCTGTTGACGTTCGGCCAGCAGGCCAGGGCCAGCGTCGAGCGCATCTTCGAGGTGATCGACTCCCAGCCGATCGTGACCGAGAAGCCGGACGCCGAGGTGCTGCCGGTGGTCGCCGCCTCGGTCGAGTTGACCGACGTGCGGTTCGGCTACGTCGCCTCGCGGCCGGTGCTCGACGGGTTGTCGCTGCGGGTGGAGCCGGGCGAGACGCTGGCCCTGGTGGGCACCTCCGGATCGGGCAAGTCCACCGTGTCGATGCTGCTGCCCCGGTTCTACGACGTGCAGTCCGGCGCGATCCTGGTGGACGGGCGCGACGTGCGGGATCTGACCTTCGACTCGCTGCGCTCCGCGATCGGGCTGGTGATGGAGGACAGCTTCCTGTTCTCGGACACCGTGCGGGCCAACATCGCGTACGGCCGGCCGGACGCGACCGAGGAGCAGGTGCTCGCGGCGGCGCGGGCGGCCGAGGCCGACGTGTTCATCCGCGAACTGCCCGCCGGCTACGACACGGTGGTCGGCGAGCAGGGGCTGACCCTGTCCGGCGGGCAACGGCAGCGGGTGGCGCTCGCCCGGGCGTTGCTCACCGATCCGCGGATCCTGCTGCTGGACGACGCGACCTCGGCGGTGGACCCCAAGGTCGAGGCGGAGATCCACGCCACGCTGCACCGCGTGATGGCCGGGCGCACCACGATCCTGGTCGCGCACCGCCGCTCGACGCTGCAACTGGCCGACCGGATCGCGGTGCTGGATCGGGGCCGGCTGGTGGACGTGGGCAGCCACGACGAACTGAGCGCGCGCTGCCCGCTGTATCGGCTGCTGCTGTCCGGGCCGGGCGAGGACGCGGAGGGTGTGGACGCGCACGAGCCGCTCGCGCTCGCCGAGCCGGTCGCGCCGCTCGCCGCGAGCGGGGTGACGCCCGCGCTGTGGGACCGCTCGGCGTCGACCGACCAGGTGCCCGTGGCCGCGCCGAGCGCGATCGCCCCAACCGGGACGGGCGGCGGCCCGCGCGGTTGGGCGGCGATGCTTCAGGCGACGCCGGAGTTGCTCGCCCAGGTGGACAAGCTTCCGCCCGCGACGGATCGGCCCGACGTGGACGACGCGCAGGCGCGTCGCTCCGACTCGGCGTTCGATCTGCGCTCGCTGCTGCGGCCGTTCCGGTGGGCGCTGTCGCTCGCCTTCGTCCTGGTGATCCTGGACACCGGCGCGCAACTCGCGCTGCCGGCGCTGATCCGGGACGGGATCGACCGGGGCATCGACGACGGGGCGACCGGCGCGATCATGACCGTGTCGCTGATCGCCGTGGTGATCGTGGCGGCCGACTGGTTCGTCAACGTCGCCCAGGCGCTGATCGCGGGCCGCACCGGCGAGCGGTTGCTCTACACGCTGCGGGTGAAGACCTTCGCGCATCTGCAACGGCTGGGCCTGGACTATTACGAACGCGAGTTGTCCGGGCGGATCATGACCCGGATGACCACCGACGTGGACGCGCTGTCCACGTTCTTGCAGACCGGGTTGATCAGCGCGGTGGTCAGCGTGTTGACCTTCTTCGGGATCATGATCGCGCTGCTCGTGCTCGACTGGGAGCTCGGGCTGATCGTGATGAGTGTGCTGCCGATCCTGATCGCGGCCACCGTGGTGTTCCGGTCCAAGTCGTCCAAGGCCTACACGGAGGCGCGCGAGAAGGTCAGCGTGGTCAACGCGGACCTCCAGGAGAACGTCGCGGGGTTGCGGGTGTCGCAGGCGTTTCGCCGCGAGGGCCGCAACTCGGAGCGGTTCGCCGAACGCAGCGACGACTACCGCGCATCGCGGCTGCGGGCGCAGCGCTACATCGCGCTCTACTTCCCGTTCGGGCAGTTCCTGTCCAATGTCGCGGCGGGCCTCGCGTTGATCGTCGGCGCGCATCGGGTCGGCGGCGGGACGCTGTCGGCGGGTGCGTTGATCGCCTACCTGCTCTACATCGACATGTTCTTCTCGCCGATCCAGCAGCTCTCGCAGGTCTTCGACGGCTACCAGCAGGCGGCGGTGGGGCTGCGCCGGATCCGCGACCTGCTGCGCACGCCCACCACGACGCCGCCTGCTGCCGTGCCGGTACCGGTGCCGGCGAGCGGGCTCAAGGGGGCGATCACCTTCGAGAACGTGCGGTTCGCGTACAACGAACCCGCGTTCGTGGACGAGGACGTCGCCGCCGTCCCCGTTGCCACCCCGGCCGTCGTCGCCGCCGCCGAGTCGGGCGACGGCGGCACGGCGACAAGTTCGCCCGAGGTGTTGTCCGGCATCTCGCTGTACATCGAGCCGGGCGAGACGGTCGCGCTGGTGGGAGAGACCGGGGCGGGCAAGTCCACACTGGTCAAGCTGGTGGCCCGGTTCTACGACGTGACCGCCGGCGCGGTGCTGGTGGACGGGGTGGACGTGCGCGACTACGACCTCTCGGCCTACCGGCACCGGCTCGGCATCGTCCCGCAGGAGGCGTACCTGGCTCCGGGCAGCGTGCGGGACGCGATCGCGTACGGCCGCTCCGAGGCCACCGACGCCGAGGTCGAGGCGGCGGCCCGTGCGGTCGGCGCGCACGCCGCGATCGCCGAGCTGAACGGGGGCTACCTGCACGACGTCGGCGAGCGTGGGCGCAACCTGTCGGCGGGCCAGCGCCAACTGATCGCACTCGCCCGCGCCTACCTGGTCGACCCGGACATCCTCCTGCTCGACGAGGCCACCGCCGCGCTCGACCTGGCCACCGAGGCCGCGGTCACCCGCGCGACCGAGGCACTCACCGGCCGCCGCACCACCCTGGTCGTCGCCCACCGCCTGACCACCGCCGCACGCGCCGACCGCATCGCCGTCATCGACCGAGGCCGACTCGTCGAACTCGGCACCCACACCCAACTCCTCACCCAGGCAGGCCCCTACGCCTCCCTCTGGGCAGCCTTCACCGGCACGAAGGAACACGCGGCATAACACAGCCGGGGCCTCCGGCCGAGGTGGTCTCGATCACCCACACCCCGGAGACAACCGCAACCGCCAACCGGACCAAAACCTCCAGCCCGCCCTGAGCCCACCTCGGCCGAAAGCCGGGCTCAGCCCGCCCGGCGCTTGAGGACGACGCTGCCCCTCGACCCACCACAGACACAAACCCAACCCCCGAACCGAACCAAAACCCTCAGCCCGCCCGGCATTTGAGCCCACCTCGGCCGAAAGCCGGGCTCAGCCCGTCCGGCGCTTGAGGACGACGCTGCCCCTCGACCCACCACAGGCACAAACGCGAACGCCGACCGGACCGAATCCTCCAGCCCGGCCGGCGTTTGAGGCCACACCAACCTCCCCGCACCACAGGCGCAAGCGCGAGTGCGTTTGAGGAGGACGGCTTACCTACTCGGTCGCGATCGAGCGCAGGACCGGCAACCGGGCGGCCCGCGCAGCGGGCCTCGCCCCGGCCGCCAGGCCACCGAGCGCGCCCACCCCCACCAGCACCGCCAGTTGCACCGTGGGCACCGAGAACGGCAGCGCCGCCCCCGTGTTCGCGCCGCCGATCGCACGGATCGCCACCCAGCCCAGGAACAGGCCCACCACGAGCCCGCTCGCCGCCCCGATCACCGCGACCAGCGTCGATTCCCAGCGCAACGCCGACCGCACCTGGGATCGCGCCGCGCCGATCGCCCGCAACAGGCCCAGTTCGCGGGTGCGTTCGTAGGCCGCCAGGGACAGCGTGTTGGCGATCCCACCCAGCGCGATCACCAAAGCGAGCGCGAGCAGCACGTAGACCACCGCCACCAGCGTCTGCAACATCGCGGCCCGCGCCTGCACGAACCCTTCCCGGTCGCGTACCGGCGGCGCGCCGTAGTCCTTGGCCAGCCGCTCGACCTCGGCCTCGACCGTGTCCGTCGAGGTGCCCGGCGCCAACCGCAGCACCGTCGCCGCGTCCAGGGCCGCGTCCGCGTGCGACTCCCACGCGATGCGATCGATGAGGTAGTCGCCGACCACGGCCGTGCGGTCGTAGAGCCCGGTGACCGTGAACGACTGCCTTACGCCGTCCGGGAAAGTGACCTCGGCGGTCGAACCGAGCCGCCAACCCCGGTCCTTCGCGGTGTCCGCGGACACCGCCATGCCGTTCGTGCCGAGCCCGGTCACCCGCCCCTGCTTCACGTCGAGATCGAACAGCCGGTCCAGCCGGGCCGAGTCCACTGCCGGCAGCTGCCGACTGTGCCCGTCCACGAGCGCGCCCGCGTTGCGGATCCCGGTCGCCGCGACCACGCCAGGCAACTCGGACGCTTTGCGTGTGAGTTCGGGACTGTGGCCGCCACCGGCCCAGCCACCGGGCGAGGATCCGCCGATCACCAGCTGTCCCGCGATCACCTTCCGGGTCTGGTCGCCGGCACCCTCCTTGAGCGAGGCCGCGAACACGGCGAACAGTGTGACGATGGCGATCCCGAGCAGCATCGCGGTCGCCGCACCGGCCGTCCGGCGCGGACTGCGCAGCAGGTTGCCGCGGGCCAACGCGCCGGGCGCGCCCCGCAGTCGCGGCAACGGCGCGGTGAGCGGTCCGCCGGCCGCCCGGATGCCCGCCGGGGCGACCAGCAGCACACCCGCGAGCAGGGCCGGGGCGGCGATCGCCAGGCCCACCAGGCCGCCGCCGGCGATGCCCGCGGCGAGGCCGGCCGCAAGCAGCACCAGGCCCGCGATCAGCCGCCGGCGCGGCAGCTCGGTGCGCTCCGCGCCCGCCCCGCGCAGCGCCGTCACCGGTGCCACCCGCGAGCCACGCACGGCCGGCACCAGGGCGGCGAACGCGGTCACCAGGATGCCGACGGGCAGCACCGTGAGCGCGGTTGACGCCTTGAACGTCAGTCCCCGGGCGGGCAGTTCGAAGCCCAGTCCGGCGAAGAGCTCCTTGAGGCCGGCGGCCAGACCGAGCCCGGCCACGAGGCCGAGTGCGGAGGCCACCACACCGATCACCAGGGCCTCGATCAGCGCCTGCCGCAGCGCCTGGCTCCGGCTCGCGCCCAGCGCCCGCATCAGCGCGACCTCGCGGGTGCGCTGTGTGGCCACCACGGAGAACGTGTGGTTGATCGAGAAGGCCGCGACGACCAGCGCGATCGCGGCGAAGACGGTCAGGAAGGTGCGGAAGATGCGCAGGAAGCCGTCCTCCACGGCGGACACCGCCTCGCCGGTGGCCACGCTGCCGGGCACCGCCTGGACGTCGGCCGGCAGGGCCCGCTGGATTCGCACGGCCAGGTCCTTCTGGTCGGTGCCGGGCACGGCCCGGACCGCGATCGTGCCCACCTTGCCGGGGTCGCGCAGCACGTGCCGGCGCGCGCCGTCGAGGTCGAAGGCGGTGTAGGAGCCGCCGCCGAAGGCGTCCAGGTCACCGAAGGTGGCCACGCCCACGATGGTCACCGGCACCGGCCCGGGGGTGAGGACCGTAACCCGGTCGCCGGGCCTCAGGTGCCCCTGTTTGGCGGTGCCCCGGTCGATCACCACCTCGTCGGGCGCCGTCGGCGTGCGGCCGGTGGCCAGCCGGTACGGCGTCAGGGCCGGGTCCGATATCCACTTGCCGGCAGTCCGTGGGCCGTTCCCGGTCAGCGCCTTGCCGTCCTTGCCGACCACCTGGCCGTAGCCCTGGATCACCGGTTCGGCGCCCGCGACACCGGGCACCGTACGGACTCGGTCCACCAGCGCGGCGTCGATCGCGCCGCGCTGGGTGCCGGGTTGGTCGGTGACCGAGGTGGAGTTGCGCACCACGACGTCGGTACCGGCGCCGCTGTCGCGGATCAGCCCGCCGATGGAGGAGTTCATCGTGTCGGCCAGCACCAGCGCGCCGGAGAGGAAGGCCGTGCCCAGCAGCACGGCGAGTGCGAGTCCCACGAGCCGGCGTTTGCGGGCCCACAGGTTGGCGAGCGAGAGTCGAATCAGCATCGGATGTCACTCCCCTTGGGCGCCGGCAGCTGCGGCGACGTGGTCGAATGCCTTCATCCGGTCCAGCACCCGGTCCGGTGTCGGCGCCTGCATGTGGTCGGCTATCCGACCGTCGGCCAGGAACACCACGCTGTCCGCGTAGCCCGCGGCGACCGGGTCGTGGGTAACCATCAGCACGGTCTGTTCGAGTTCGTTCACGGCGTCGCGCAGCAGCGCGAGCACCTCGGCGCCGGAGCGCGTGTCGAGGTTGCCGGTCGGCTCGTCGGCCATCACGATCTCCGGCCGGCCGACCAGTGCCCGGGCCACCGCGACCCGCTGCTGCTGCCCGCCGGAGAGCTCGCCGGGCCGGTGGTGCAGCCGCTGCTCCAACCCGACCGCCGCGACCACCCGGTCCAGCCAGGCCGGGTCCGACTTGCGGCCCGCGAGCGACGCGGGCAGCACGATGTTCTCCAGCGCGGTCATCGTGGGCAGCAGGTTTAACGCCTGGAAGACGAATCCGATCCGGTCCCGGCGCAGCCGGGTGAGCTGCCGGTCGGTGAGCGAGCCCAACTCGGTGTCGCCGAGAAAGATCGCGCCGTCGGTGATGTCGTCGAGGCCGGCCAGGCAGTGCAGCAGCGTGGACTTGCCGGATCCCGAGGGGCCCATCACGGCGGTGAACCTGCCGCGCGGGAAGCCGATGGTGACGTCGTCCAGGGCGCGCACCACGGTGTCCCCTTCGCCGTGCACCCGCGAGACGTGTTCGGCCCGTGCCGCGTGGGGGTTCGTGGGGTCGATGGTGGTGGTCATGACGATCCTTCTCGGGAGAGGGGACGGGACGAACGAAGAGGGGCGGGTCGGCCCGCACCGGCGGGCTCGCGCGCGGCGCCGGCCGGATCGGCCTCGCCGCCGGTGCCGGCCAAGGCGCGCCGACCGCTCGGCGTGGCGTCGGTGCGGCGGTTCGACCGGGGGCGGCCGCGGCCGCCCGAGGGCTTGAAGACGGACAGCGCCGTCGAGGCGATCAGCGCGAGCAGCTGGAAGATCACCACGACCAGGTGCCAGGTCTGTAGTGGCGGCAGCGCGTCCGCGTTCCCTCCGGAAGCGGAGGCGGCGATCATCCGATGTGCGAACTGGCTGACCACACCGGCGCCGGCCACGATCACCGCGATCAGCAGCACGATCTTGATCTTGATCCAGAGGTGCTGCCACAGCCCCCACGGCGTCCGCAGGCACAGCAGCACGCCGGTGATCAGGGACAGCACGGCGAACGGGATGCCGCCCGCCGGCGCGAATATCCGCATGAGTTGATAGGCGCCGTGGCGCAGCGCGGGGTCGTCGGTCGAGCGGGCCACGACGGCGATCAGCAGCATGACCCACTCGACGCCCAGCAGGCCGACCGCGAACACGACGTGTCCGGAGTTGACCGCCCTGCGGACCGACCTCGAATAGCGCCGTTTCCCGGTCGTCGGGGACGCGTTCACGGTGACCTCCAGGAAGCAATGGCGGACGAGGGCGCGGGGTCGGGGCGTGGTCCCGAGCCGCGTCGGCGAGATGCGGAATCGGCTTCGTTCCGGGGCCTCGTCGACGGGATCAACTCTTCCGATTCGCGGCCCGGCCGGCGTCCCGCCCGGGGATGCACCGGACCTGCTGCCCCGGCAGGTCGAAGGGGCCGTCGACCAGCGCGTTCCTGCTCCCAGCGGAGCAGTCCACAGGGCCCCGCCTGCTCCTCTGGGAGCATCCGACAAGCCCACGTCCAGCCGACGCGCACGGCCCTGCACGCCCCCTACCGTTGATCACATGACGTGCCCCTCGAATCCCCCACCCCGGCGCTGGGGCTCGCGGCCCAAACCACCGTGGTCGCGGGTTTCCCGCCCCGGCGCGCACTGGCTCGCGCACACCCTCGGCCCGGTGCCGCCCGTCGTGCGCGACATCGCGCTCGGGGTGCTGGTCTGCGTGGTGCAACTGGGCTTGATGCTCTTCGCGGCCCACCGCCGGCCGGACGCCACCCGGGACCCGGACGTGTGGGGTGTGCTGCTGATCGTCGCCGGCCCGTTGGCGCTGATCGTGCGCCGCCGGTACCGCGCGGGCGTGCTCCTGGTCGCGGTCGGCTCGGCGCTGGTCTACACGATGCTCGACTATCCGCGCGGCCCGATCTTCTTCGCGATGATCATCGCGCTGTGGGGCGCGTTCGCCGCCGGCCTGCGCCTGTTGGCGTATGTGGTCCTGGTGCTGGGCTACACCGGCTTCGTCTGGATCTCGCCGCTGGTGACTTCCGAACCGACGCCCGACCTCGTTCCGGCGTTGGGCACCGCCGCGTGGCTGCTGGTGCTCGCGGGCATCGGCGAGGTGGTCCGGCTGCGCCGCGCGTTCAACGCCGCCGAGGCGCAGCGGGCCCGGGTGCAGTCGCTCGGCCTGGCCGAGGCCGAGCGCCGCCGAGCGGGTGACGAACGGCTGCGGATCGCCCGCGAGTTGCACGACGTGCTCGCACACCACATCTCGCTGATGAACGTGCAGGCCTCGGTGGGCCTGGAGTTGATGGACTCGTCGCCGGAGCAGGCCCGCGAGGCGCTGACCGCGGTCAAGTACGCGAGTCGGGAGGCGCTGCGCGAGTTGCGCTCGGTGCTGGACATCCTCAAGGGCGACTCGGTCGACCGTTCGGGTCCGGACGGCGCCCCGCGTACGCCCACCGCGGGTCTGGATCGGCTCGACGACCTGGTCGCGCGCACCTCGGCCGGTGGCCTGACCGTGCGGGTCGAGCGCGCCGGCACCGCCCGCCCGCTGACCTCGGCGGTGGACCTGGCGGGCTTTCGGATCGTGCAGGAGGCGCTGACCAACACCCTGCGGCACGCCGCGGCGAGCGAGGCCGTGGTCGGGGTGACCTACGGCGAGACCGGTTTGGAGTTGTCGATCCGCGACAACGGCCGAGGCACCGGGCCCGAGCCGAGACCGGCCCCCGCCGACGCGCTGACCTCCGGCGGCAACGGACTGCACGGCATGCGCCGGCGGGCCGCCGCGCTCGGTGGCCGCTGTGTCGCGGGGCCGGTGCCCGGGCGCGGCTTTCACGTCCAGGCCCACCTGCCCTACGGTGAGCGCGTCGACGGGCATGATGGCGGCAGACGTGCGCCGACCGAGTCGGCGGCGACCGCCGGCGGTCCGACGCAGCCCATCGAGGGAGACGCATGATCAGGTTGGTGCTGGCCGACGACCAGGCCCTGGTGCGCGCGGGCTTTCGGGCCCTGCTGTCCGCGCAGCCGGACATGGAGGTCGTGGGCGAGGCGGGCGAGGGCGCCGAGGCGATCCGGCTCACCGGCGAACTGCGCCCCGACGTCGTGCTGATGGACATCCGGATGCCGGGCATGGACGGCCTGGAGGCGGCCCGGGTGATCGCGGCGGACCCGGCGCTGAGCGACGTGCGCGTGGTCATCCTGACCACGTTCGACCTCGACGAGTACGTCTTCGAGGCGCTGCGCAACGGTGCGAGCGGCTTCCTGGTCAAGGACACCGAACCGGCCGAACTCCTGCGCGGTGTGCGGGTGGTCGCGGCGGGTGACGCGTTGTTGTCGCCGAATGTGACCCGCCGGCTGATCGAGGAGTACGCGGCCGGCGCCTCGCGTCCCACCGCCCCGCCGTCCGCCGAACTGGCCCTGCTCACCGAACGCGAGCGGGAAATCGTCGGGCTGGTCGGTCGTGGGCTCTCCAACGACGAGATCGCCCGACACCTGGTGCTCAGTCCGCTCACCGCGAAGACCCACGTAAGCCGGGCGATGATCAAGCTGTCCGTGCGCGACCGGGCCCAACTGGTGGTCTTCGCCTACGAAACCGGTTTGGTCACGCCGGGCCGCACGCCCCCTTGAGCAACCGAAGCACCCCGGCCCCACCCAGGCCCTGTGCGAGGAACCTTGGCGCGGCCGCACCGCCCGGCACCGCCGGACGGGTCACGGTCGCGAGCGCACGAGGCGCCGGACGGACCGCGATCGGTCCATCCGGCGCTCGTGGTGCGGCGGCTGCGGCTACCGGCCGGCCGGCACGCGCCCTACTCCTTGGCCCCGACCGCGTCGATCGGAGCCAGCCGCAACAACCGGCGGGCCACCGGGGCCACCGTCAGTGGTGCCAGGAGCAGCGCCGCCGCGCTGATCGCCAGGCAGAGCGGCAGCGGCACATACGGGACGGTGGTGCCGTACGAGCCCTTGTTGACCGGGACCAGCGTGGCCAGGGCCACCGACAGACCCAGACCCAGACCGATCACGCCCACCATGATCGCCTCGCGGCGGATCACCGCCCGGACCTGACCGTTGGTGCTGCCGATCATCCGCATCAGGCCCAACTCCCGCGTGCGGGCCGCGGTGGTGACCGCCATCGTGTTGATCGCGGCGATCGTCGCGAAGCCGGCGAGGATGACCAGCATCACGTAGTTCAGCCACTTGTTGGTCTCGCGGTCCTTGTCCACCTGGGTGGCATACCCGGCCCGATCGGCGACCGACGTGCCCGGGTGACGCCCGGTCAGCGTGGTCAGCGCCGCGTCGGTGGCGCGGGTGTCCGCACCGGCGGCGAACTTCACCAGCAGGCGCGTATCCATCGCGCTCTGCACGTGCCCGGCGACCGCGGCCCGCGGCAGCGTCACGGCTGCGGTGCCCAGACCGCGGTCGTACAACGCCACCACGGTCGGCCGGATCTCGGTTCCGTCGCCGAGCCACATCGACACCTGCCCGCCGACCTTGCCGTGCAGCGCCGAGGCGATCATCCGGTCCAACGCGACCGCTCCGCCCGCCGGTTGCGGCGCGCCGGGTCGCAGGGCGTCGGTGCCGCCCTCGCGCACGTCCAGGTCCAGCGTGCTCGCCAGGTCCTGCGCGGTGCCGCCGATACCCTGCGCGCTCTGCTTTTCCAGGCCGCCGCTGCGGACGATCACGACCGAGGTGTTCAGCACCGAGGTCACCGACGCGACACCGGGAGTACCCGCGACGTCGGTGGCGGTCTGCGCGGTGAATCCGGGCCCGGCCAGCACCCGGTCCGCGGTCACCGCGTCCTTGGACTGCACGCTCGCGTAGTGGTCCTCGGCGGCGAACATGAAGCTCAGCGTCGCGGCGAAGGCGACCGACAGCGCGATCGGGGTGATCGCCGACGCGAGGCGCCGCGAGTTGGCCCGGGCGTTGTCGAACGCGAGTTGGCCGGTGGTGCCGAACAGGCTTCCCACCCAGCCGAGCAGCGACACCAACAGGTGCGCCAGGCTCGGGCCGAGCAGGCCGATCGCGACCATGAACAGCATGATCACGCCGCCGGCCGCGCCGACCGCGTCGTCGCCGGTCGCGTTCAGCGCGATCCGGGTCACCGCGATCGCACCACCGAGCGCGCCGAGACCGAGCACCAGCCGGAACCAGCCGACGAAGGCCTTCTCGGTGGCGGCGTCGCCCAGTGCCTCGGTGGGCCTGATCTTCGCGCTGCGCCGGGCCGCGAGCAGCCCCGCGCCCAGTGCGGTGAGCGTGCCCGCCCCGACCGCGACAAGCATCGGGATCGGGCCCACCGACAGCGTGACGCCGTGCGCGATCAGGCCGCGATCGTCCATCGCGTCGAACCACCAGCGAGCCAGCAGCGCACCGGGCAACGCCCCGAGGATGCCCGCGACCAGCGAGACCAGACCGGTCTCGGTCGCGATCATCCGGCGGATCTGCCACGGGGTGGCGCCCACGGCGCGCAGCAGTGCGATGTCGCGGCGACGCTGGCTCACCGACAGCGCGGTCGCGCCGGCGACCACGAAGATCGCCACCGCGAGCACGATGCCGCCCAGGGTGCCGCCGATCGAGGTGAGCATTTCCTTCGTGTCGCCGAACTGGGCGTGCTCGGCCACACCGCGGGCGTCCCCGGTGGACACCTTGGCGCCGGTGCCGGCCAGCGCGGTGCGCACGTCCGCGGCGACCTTGCCGGTGTCCGCGCCGGCCGTCGGGAGCACCCCGATCGCGGTGACCGTGCCGGGGTGTCCGGCCAGTCGCTGCGCCTCCGCGTCCGCCACGTACAGGTGTGCGCCGTGACCCGGCACCACGCCGCTCACCCGCAGCGCGACCTCGCCACCGGGCGTGGCCACCCGCAGCGTGTCGCCGACCTTGGTCGCGCCTGCGGCGGCCGTGGTCAGTACGGCCTGCCCCGCGCCGGGCACGGTGCCCCCGCGGGTGCCCGCCAGCGGCGCCGAGGACCACCCGTGGGCGTCCAGGACGGCCCGGTCGGTCTGCGCCGGGAAGGTCAGGTCGGGGATGACCGTGCGCACCCCGGGCACCGCGGCGATCCGGCCCGCGAGCCCGGCGTCGATCCGGGAGCGCTCGGGCAGCGGCGCCGACTCGGTGTACGTGCCCTCGCCGTGGCCCAGCCGCTTGCTCACCTTGTCCGGGCCGCTGACCAGCACGGGTGTGTCGGCGTAGCGCTCGGGCGCGGCGTGTGCGCGCAGACCGCTCTCCATGAACACGCCGCACATCGTGACCAGCATCGCGGCGAACAGGAGCGCCACGAACGAGCCCGCGAAGGACGCGGGTCGAAAGCGCACCGAGGTGCGCGCGAGACCGTTGGGTCGAAGAAGAGACATCAGGCGGCCTGTTCCTGCCGGGTGCCCACCTGCGAGAGATCGACCATCCGGGCGGCGATCGCCTCGGGGGTGGGCCGGTACAGCTCACCCGCGAGGTTGCCGGCGGCCAGGAAGACCACCCGGTCCGCGTAGGACGCGGCGACCGGGTCGTGGGTGACCATGACGATGGTGGCGCCGGTGTCGTCCACCGCGCGGCGCAGCAGGTCGAGCACCTCGGCGGCGGTGGTGGTGTCCAGCGCCCCGGTGGGCTCGTCCGCGAACAGCACGTCGGGTCGGGTGACCAGGGCGCGGGCGATCGCCACGCGTTGTTGCTGGCCGCCTGACAGTTGGGCGGGCCGTCGGCTCGCGTGCCGGTCCAGGCCGACCGTCGCGAGCACCTCGGCGGCGCGCCGGCGGTCGGCGCGTACCCCCGCCAGGCGCAGCGGGAGCAGGACGTTCTTCTCGACGGTGAGCGAGGGCAGCAGGTTGAACGCCTGGAAGACGAAGCCGAGCCGGGTCCGGCGCAGCCGGGTGAGCTCGTTCTCCTTCATCGCGGTCAGGTCGTCGGTGCCCAGCAGCACCCGGCCACCGTCCGGCCGGTCCAGACCCGCGGCGCAGTGCAGGAACGTGCTCTTGCCGGATCCGGACGGACCCATCACGGCGGTGAACGTGCCCCTGGGGATGGCCAGGTCGATGCCGCGCAGCGCGTGCACCGCCGACGCGCCCTTGCCGTACGCCTTGGTCACCGCGTCCAACCGCACCGCGCAGTCGACCGACGCGGGCGCCGCGTACCGCGGGGTGTACGCGGCATCCTTCTTCGCCTGCCGTGTACCGCGACCGCCTCGCCCGAACATGCTGCCTCCCGTGCCTCGTAACGCCTGTCGAAACCAACAGGCTCGACGCTACGGATCGGGTGGTGTGCGTCACGAGGGTGCGACCACGCGGATCGGGGGTGGGGTCAACCCCACCCCTGGGCGGGGGACCAGGACGCGGGGAACGGGCGACGCCCGGACCGCGGGTCTCAGGCGACGGGGCGAGCGCTCGGCTTGGCCCGGCTGGGCACCACGAAGGTGACGCCGAGGGCGACGAGCGCGGCGACGGCCGCGCAGACGAAGGTCAGGATGAAGCCGCGTTCGGCGGGCAGTCCGCCCGGGCCGGGGTTGGCGGTGAGCAGCGTCGTGGAGATCGCGCTCGCGCAGGACATGCCGACGGTGCGGGCGATCGTGTTGATGCCGGTGGCGATGCCGGTCTGCTCGACCGGGACGGCGCCCACGATCAGGTTGGCCATCGCCGACATGGCGAGCCCGATGCCGATGCCGAAGACGAACATGGCGACCAGGATGTGCCGGCCGCTGGTGTGCAGGAGCGCCAGGAACGCGAAGCCCGTGGCCATCAGCACGCAGCCGGCGACCATCGCCATCTTCGAGCCGAAACGTCTGTCGATCACGCCCGCCATGGGGCCGATCAGCAGCATCGCGAAGGCCTGCGGAAGCACGTACAGACCGGACACGGTCACCGTGGTGCCGAAGCCGTAGCCGGTGCTCTCGGGCATCTGCAGAAAGCGCGGGACCAGCAGCATGCCCGCCATCATCGAGAAGCCGACGAGCAGGCCACCGAGGTTGGTCGCCCACACTCCGCGCAGCCGCATCACCCGCATGTCCACGAGCGGTTCGTCCGTGTGCGACTCGGCGAACACCCACAGCCCGAGGAAGACGAAGCCGGCCACGAACAGGCCGATGGTGTTCAGCGAACCCCAGCCCCAGGACTCGCCCTTGCTCAGCGCCAGCATCACGCCGACCAGGCCGAGCGACAACAGCGCGCCACCGAGCCAGTGGATCCTCGCCTTGACCCGGACCGGCGAGTCGGGGATCAGGAACCACGAAGCGATCGCGGTGATGAGGCAGGTCGCCATCGGGATCCAGAACAGCCAGTGGTAGGACAGGTGGTCCATGATCGGGCCGGTGACCACGATGCCTATGCCGCCGCCGATGCCCATGATCGCGGACATCAGGCCGATCGCACCGGCCCGGCGCTCCGGCGCAAACTCGTCGCGCACGATGCCGAAGGAGAGCGGGAAGACGGCGCCGCCGAAGCCCTGGACCACCCGGCCGATGATCATCAGTCCGACCGAGTCGGCGAGCGCACACACCAGCGAGCCGAACGCGAGCATGCCGATGGTGAACACGAACAGGCGCTTCTTGCCGTACATGTCGCCCAGGCGCCCGAGGATGGGCGTGGTCACCGAGGCGCACAGCAGGTAGCCGGTCATCAGCCACGAGGTGGCGTCGGCGCTCGCACCGATCTCGGTCTGGATCTGTGGGAGGGCCGGCGCCAGCATCGACTGGAGCAGCGAGTAGGTCAGCGCACCCATGATCAGGACGAGTAGAACGAAACCCGTCCGGCTCATGCCTGCGGGCGCGGTCGTGATCGGGGCTTTGGGTGCGATGGGCGGGACAGTGGCGGACGGCGCCTGCTGCGCGCTCTTCAAGGTTGGTTCCTTACATGTACGGGCCACCGACAAGACGGTACGGCGCCCCGTGACAGGGTTTTTGGTTGGGTGTACCAACCGACTTTATGCGCCCTCGGAACACTTGATCACCGCCCGACGAGGCCCGGGGGTAAATTCCCCGTAAGTATTTGGCGCACAAGAGCCGGCAATTCGCCAAATATCAGTCAAAACTCAACGTGGGATTCTGTGCCAAGATCGATCTGACGCATCGTCACTTCCTGGGAAGGCAACCCCCGTGGCGGATCGAGAGCCCGAACTGCGCATCACCCACATCTCCGAAACCCCGTGGCACGAGGTCAAGGCCCAGTCGCACGGCGGCCGACGCACCTCGGTCTGGGAGAAGTTCCTGGAGTGGTCCCCCGAGCGGATGGTCATCTACGCCCGCTACGACGCGGGAGTCGTGGTCGAACGGCACGGTCACATGTCCGAGCACTACGTCTTCGTGCTCGCCGGCGAGGTCCTGATCGGCGACCGCCCCTGCCCCGCCGGCACCCACATCACCCTCGAACAGGGCGCCGCCTTCGGTCCCCTGATCGCCGGCCCCGAGGGCGCCACTCTGTACGAGATCATGTGCGGGGATCCCCGAGCGGTCCCCGCCGACCGCGAGGGCTTCGACCGCCTGTGCGCCGAACGCGACATCACCCCCCTCCCCAACCCGCCGGTCCCCTGGCCCGGCTGGCTCGCCACCCGCACCGACGGCGACCCGGGCGACGCGGACCGGCGCTAGCGCACGCTCCAGGCCCCTGCCGACCCCCGGAGTACGACACGGGGGCGGCAGGCGGCGCTCGACGGGGCGTCACGAGGGGCCGGGGGCCGACCGCCGGCGCCCTCCACGCTTGAGCGCAGCCTCCCGAGCTCGCTGAAAAATCAGGCCACCTGCGACAGGGTGGATCTGGTTCCGGGGGCCGCGAGCCGCCTAGCCTCGCGACATGGACCTGAAACTGGACCCGAACGCGAACCCCGACGCGGAGCCCGGCCCGGCGCTTTCGCACTGGAGTGCCGACCCCGGCTGGCTCAACACCGCAAGCAGCGGACTGCCGCCGGACGTCGCCATCGCCGCGCTGACCCGAGCGCAGGAGACCTGGCATCGCGGGCGTACCGACATGGACGGTTTCCATGCGGCCGGTGAGCGGGCGCGCGCGACCTTCGGGCGGATCGTCGGCGCGCCGGCCGAGGCGATCATGTCGGGCAACACCACCTCCGGGCTGCTCGCACCGTTCGCCGCCGGGCTGCCGGCCGGTGGGCGACTCGTGGTGCCGGAGGTCGAGTTCACCTCGAACCTGTTCCCGTGGCTGGTCCAAGAGGCCCGAGATGTCGAGGTGGTCACGGTACCGATTTCCGAGCTCGTCGCGGCGATCGACGAGCGCACCACGGCCGTCGCGTTCAGCCTGGTCCAGTCCGCCGACGGGTCGATCGCCGCCGAGGCGGACATCGTCGCGGCGGCCCGCGCGTACGGCGCGAGCGTCTACGTGGACGGCACGCAGGCATGCGGGTGGCTGCCGGTGGACGCCACGCGGTACGACCTGTTCGTGGTCAGCGCCTACAAGTGGCTGATGGCCCCGCGCGGCGCGGCCTACGGCTACGTCGCGCCGGAACTGGCCGCCCGCACCCTCCCGCACGCCGCCAACTGGTACGGCGGAGCGCCCGACGTCGACCCCTACTACGGCCCGCCGCTGCGCCTGACCGACACCGCACGCCGGTTCGACACCTCGCCCTCGTGGTTGTGCCAGGTGGGCGCCGATCCCGCGCTCGAACTGGTCGAGCGGATCGGCGTCGAGCGCATCCACGCACACGACGTCGCCCTGGCCAACCGCTTCCTGACCGCCCTGGGCCTGCCTCCCGGCGACAGCGCGATCGTCGCGATCGACCTCCCCGACGCCCGGGCCCGCCTCGAGGCCGCCGACATCCGCGGTGCGGCCCGCGCGGGCCGCACCCGGCTCGCCTTCCACGTGTACAACACCGACGCCGACGTGGACGCGGCCGTGGCCGCCCTCACGTCCTGACCCGTACGGCCCCCCACCCGGACCCGACGACGGCCGCGCGGAGCGGGCCGGGGCACCGGGTGGGCCCATGCCCCCGGTGCCCCGCGGCACGTCCCTCAGAGCAGTACCGCGGCCAGCGATCGCCAATCCGCCATCGGCGCCGCGGTCATCGTGTCGCCGAGAACCTGGACGCAGACGTGATCGGCCCCGGCGGCGAAGTGCGCGTCCACGCCCGAGCGGATCGCCGATTCGTCGCCCGAGACCACCAGTCGGTCGACCAGGCGTTCGCTGCCGCCGTCGGCGAAGTCGTCCTCGCTCAGGCCCAGACGCAGCAGGTTGCGACGGTAGTTGGGCAGTTCGAGGTAGATCCGCAGGTGCTCGCGGGCGCGCCGCAGCACCGTCTCCCGGTCCGTGGCGACGACGACGGCCTGCTCCACCGCGAGCAATCGATCCGCGCCCAACGCCGCGCGCGCCTCGGCGGTGTGCTCGGGCGTGACCAGATAGGTGTGCGCGCCCTCGGCCCGCTCCCGAGCGAGGTCCAGCATCCGCGGGCCGAGCGCCGCGAGCACGCGCGGCGGGCGCGGGGCGTCGCCGCCGGCCGCGAAGTACAGCGCGGAGTCCATCGCGTCCAGGTACTCCCGCATGTGCGCGAGCGGCTTCTCGTACCTGCGCCCACCCGGCCGCAGTCCCTCGACCAGCCCGCCGTGGCTGATCCCCAGTCCGGTCAGGAAGCGCCCGGGGTACGCCTCGTGCACCGTGCGCGACGCCGCGTTTGCGGCCATCGCGTCCCGGGCCCACACATTGGCGATCCCCGTCGCCGCGGCGATGCGCGGTGCGGCGCCCAGCACCAACAGTGCCTGGGTGAACGCCTCGCGGCCCACCGTCTCGCCCCACCACAGTGCGCCGTAGCCGAGTTCGTCGAACTCGGCCACGGTCTCGCGCAGCTGCGACACGGGCAGGAAGTCGAGCGCGGCGGTCCACAACCCGATCCGACCCAGGTGCCGAACGAGCCCTCCCGAGGGCTCCTCCGATGGCCGAGGCCCGGTCGAGGTCGGTATCGCCGTCGGTATCGGTGTCGGTGTCGGTGTCGGTGTGGTCATGGCGCGCTCCCGAGATCCTGTAACGCCGTAACAGAGAGATTCTCCCGCACCATACCCGTCGACATGGGTCACCCTTGGTTCCGAGGGAACCATCGACGCGGAATCATGGTCTGGTCACACGAACCATGTGCCAACCGCACCCATGCCATTGCCGGATCCGTCGGAGACCTCGTGCAGAGTCCGCTGTTCAACCACACGGTGAGCCAGTCCGCAGAGCGCTACAGCCTGCAGAACGCGCACATGCTCCGGGTACTGCTGGCCCCGGAGGTGGGCACCGAGGTGCTCGCCCGCAAGGGCGCGATGGTGGCCTACCAGGGAAATGTGCAGTTCGAGGGGGCGTTCCAGACCGCCGCCGAGATCCGCACCGGCGCCCTGACCGGCGACATGCTGGACCTGATGCGCTGCCACGGATGCGGCACGGTCTACCTGGCCAACCAGGCGCAGAGCATCCACATCCTGAATCTGCACAACGAGTCGCTGATCATCGAGGACGAGAACGTCCTGGCCTTGGACAACACGCTGAACTGGAGCGTCGTCCAGATCGACGCGGGCTACAACGTGGGCGGCATGGGCGCCTATTCGATGCAGATCGGCGGCACCGGCAAGGTCGTGATCACCACGTCCGGCGCACCGCTGGTACTGCGCGCCTCCAACGATCGCGAGGTGTTCGCGGACGCCGACGCGGTGATCGCCTGGACCGCCGGTCTACAGACCAGCCTCCAGGCGCAGACCACATCGGAGCGCATCTGGCGCCGTCGCCGACAGACCGGCGAGGGCTGGACGATGGCCTTCATCGGCGAGGGCTACGTGGTGGTCCAGCCCAGCGAGATCCTGCCTCCGAACGTAACCGCGATGGACGGGAACCGCTTCGTGGGCATGGGCCGGGACGGCTTCCAGAACAACACGTGGGGCGGCCCCGGCGGCCCGCACGGCACTCCGCCCCCACCGCCCGGGCCGGGCCCGTACGGCGGACCGGGCCCCTACCCCCCGGGCCAACCCGGCCCGTACGGCCCCGGCCCCCAAGGCCCGCAGGGTCCCTACGGCCCTCCCGGGCCGTACGGCCCCCCGCGCTGACTCCACGCCGGGCCCCGCGCCGCGGCCCGGGTCGGCCACTTCACCCGCAAGCGCCCGACCCGCATCGCCGCCCGACCCGCCCTACTCCTCCCGCCGCCGAGGCGCCCGGGCCAACTGCCGGGACTGCGCGACCAGTCGGTCCGCCGAATCCCATACCTCGCCGTCCTCCTCCAGGTAGCCGCCGGCCAGGTTGCGCGTGGTCAACGACACCCGCAGCCACCCCGGCACCGGCCTGGCCCGCACGTGCACGGTCAGCTCCACGGTCGGCACCCAGCCGCGCAGGCCCAGGTCGAACGCGGTCGGCGGGAGCGCGTCGACCGCCAACAGCAGCGCGAGCGGATCCGGCTCGCGGCCGTCCGCGAGCCGCCACCAGGCGCGCACCTCGCCGCGTCCGGACGGCTTCCCGGTGAGCCAGCCGGCCGTCGCCGGGTCGAGCAATTGCTCGGTGCGGTCCATGAACGTGGTGCGCCGAATCGGCGCCACATCGGCAAAACTCGCGGCGCACCGCGCGGGCGAGGGCAATTCCGGCGGCCGGGCGCCGGTCCGCACCTGCGGGTCCAACCCGGCCAGATCGCCGTAGGAGGCGGTCACGTGCACCCGGGTCTCGCCGTCCTGCACGATCCGGGCGGTGCCGGTGCTGAGCGTGCGCCCCGTGCGCAATACCTCCGTACGCACCTGGGCGGGCCCCGGCTGCGAGGTGGTCAGGTAGTGCGCGGTGATCGTGAACGGGTCGGGGTGCGGCAGCGCCGCACCGAGCGCGCGGCCGGCGAGGGCGAGCAGGTATCCGCCGTTGAGGCCCATGCCGAACGCCCAGTCCGGCGAGAGCGTGGTGTCGTAGGTGCCCGGTGCGTCCGGGCGCGGGACGCACGTGGTGTCCCGATCCAGTTCGTGGCGCGGCTCGGCGGCGGCCGGCCCGGTCTCGGCGGATGCCTGCTCGGTCATGGTGACGACTCCACGGATGCTCGGCTGACGAACGATCAGCTTGGCACAGTCATGGATTCGGGCCGCCGCCGCGCCCTCACGGCCGGCTACCCGATGCCCGCCGCGGCCCGCACTCACAGATACGAGCCGTCGTCCTCTTGGTCCGGGAACCCGTTCGGCGGTCCCACCTCGGCGTTGTTCCGCAACATCAGGGTCAGCCGAATGCCGCCCCACAACCCTTCCAGCCAGCCGATCAGCTGGGCGTGCACTATCCGCAGTTCCGCCACGCTCGGCGCATCGCCGTCGGCGAAGGGCCGGGCGAGGCGCTCCAGTTCCTCGTACAGGTCGGGTGCGAGCGAGCGCCGCAGCTCGGGCAGGGAGCGCTCGTAGACCACTCGCACCCGGCCGCGACCGGACTCGTCCAGCGGTGCGTCGCGCAGTTCCTCCAAGAGGTGGCGAATCATCTCGGCGACGCGCATCACGCGGTCCGGTGCCGGCACCAATTCGCCGAGTGGACGCTGGTCATCCCCGTCCTGGGTGGTCGTGACAATCGGATCAACCATGCGCCGCGCCTACCCTGCACAGAAGCCGGAAAACCGCCGCCGGGTTCAGCCCCGGGCCCGCGAGGCGGGCGGAGCGGGCGGCCCGGACGGTCCCCCGTCGCACTCGCGCACCGGCCGAACGTGCTCGTCCGGCAGCGGATGAGCACGTGCCTCGTCGCCCTCGACCACCGGCTCGGCCGTCGGCCGATCACCCTCGGGAACCGGCGCGATCGCCTCCGTCGACTCCCCCGCCGGCGTCGGCGCCCCGACCGCTTGCACGTCGGCGGCCCGCTCCACCCGCGCCCGCGCCTTGGCGGCCCGAAGCACCACGACCACGCACGCGAGGAACGCCAGGTATGCGACCACCCCCACCGCCAACCAGGTCCACACAGCCCTCTCCCCACGCCAGTCGATCACCAAGAGCTATCAACCGAAATCTACCCGTAAGCGAGGCTCGCCCAACGCGTCTCGCGCGTCCGCCTCGTGCGGGTTTCGTGGAGAACCCGTGCAGGCCCGCCGTCCGACCGAACGGGACGACCGGTCTACCGACCGGTCTGCGAACCTCACGCCCCCCAAGGACGCACGGCGGGCGACCCGGGTTCCCGCCCGCCCACCCCGATTCACCCGAGCCCCTCCCACCTCGTCGTTCGTGCCGCCAGAGCAGGTGATAGAGCACCGGCAACACCGCAATCCGGTCTCCGACGTCGTCGGCCCCCGCGAACAGCAACTGCGGTTCGACGAACACCTCCCGCAACAGCTCCGCCGCCGACACCCGATGGCAGCGCGGATGGCGATAGCGCGCCGCTCGCGGCGTCCCGCTCCACCCACGACTCGTAACCCCACCCGGTCACGCGAGGTCGCCGCCCAGTAGTCAAATGAGTGACCACCTGCTTCACACACCCCGAGAACCAGA
The DNA here is from genome assembly GCF_040605455.1 of Embleya sp. NPDC005575. NCBI lineage: Bacteria > Bacillati > Actinomycetota > Actinomycetes > Kitasatosporales > Streptomycetaceae > Embleya > Embleya sp. NPDC005575. Next base: position 26,424 of record NZ_JBEXCV010000065.1, read on the forward strand.
TCATCTGAGACGGGGCCCAGATCTCTGGGGCCAAGGGCAAATGGTCGGTCACGGTCGGCATCTGCTGTTGTCCGCGGGGTAGGAAATACAGCCGGTGGGCATTCCGTCTCACTGAACATGGTCGGCTGCAACTGGACTGCTGACGTGGCTAGGACTGACGGCGTGCGAAGAGGACCGCACCCGGAACGCTCTCGTCGGGGTCGATCAGCATTTGGGCCTCGACGGTGAACCCGGCATCGCGTAGCCAGGCCGCCACTTGGTCGGGCCGGCGGCGGTGAACGTGGACGTTCATCGGGTGGCCGCCGTAGCCCTGCGTCTTCAGCCTCGACTCGTCGCCGACGTGAAAGCCGAGCAGCAGTGGTCCGCCGGGACGCAACACGCGCCGAAAGTGGCCGAACACCGTGGGCACTGCTTCGTCGGGGACGTGAATCAACGACCAAAATGCGAGCAGGCCGACGACTGAAGCATCGGCGAGGTCGAGGTCGGTCATCGAGCCCACCTCGAACCGCAGGCGGGGGTGGTCACGCCGAGCCACGTCGATCATCACGGATGAAAGGTCGATGCCGAAAGCGTCCACACCCAGCTCGTGCAGGTGAGCGGTGACGTGTCCAGGTCCGCAGCCCACGTCCGCCACCGGCCCACCGCCGGCGGCGTGCACCAAGTCGGCGAACAGCGCCAGAGCCGCCCGAAGATACGGCGCCCCGGCCAGAACCTCGCGTAGTTGGTCGGCATAGCTGACCGCGACCGTGTCGTACGAGGTCCGGGTGTCTGCCAACCAGCGGGCCGCATTCATGGCTCGACAGAGTAGTGCAGTGATCAGGATGACGAACCAGATCAACTGAGATCAACGACGAATCAGACCAGGTCACTTGAGACGGAGACCAGATCGTCGAGAAGAGCTTCCCAAATGCTGTGTTTTCGGGGACTCGCGGCACGGGTTTCAGTCCGTCCAGGGTGAGGTCGAGGAGGCGTTCGGCCTGCTCTCGGCGCTCGGGCCTGGCCGAGGTGAGGGCGATGCCGGCGAGGGCGGCGAAAACTCGGCGGCCTTCGCTCGCTGACGCGCCGTCAGCGCGAACGATCCGGGCCGTACTCGGGCCGGGCGACCGCGTCCGGCCCGGCGCCCGGCGCGGCCGGATCCGAGGGTGGTCGCGGGTATCAGCCGGGGAAACTCGCGCCACCCTTGGCCCAACGGAACTCCCGTACCGGATCCGCCAATTCGAACCTCGTGCTCCAGCCCTGCCCAAGCGGCTGCCGCCGACGCTCACCCGACTCGAAGAAGTCCAGTTCGAACGCGGACAACGCGGCATCACCGAACGCACGCGCCGGTACCCCCACCGTCCCCCCAGACCACCAGCAACCCCACCCGGTCAATCTTCGATGGCAAACGGTGAAGCATCGCTGTCACAGGACAGACGGCACTCCACAGCACATGCTTGCGAAAGAAGCACTCCCGATATATCGTTGAGGCATCGCGAACGATCGCGATACGCACAGAAGATCAACACAGAAGATCAACACGGAAGATCAACCGGACCAACCGGGAGAACGACCGCCTGATCAAATGCAAGGTCGATCGGCGGCTCGACGAGTCGCCTCTTCACAAGGAGAAACCCATGCACCGCAGCAAAGGGCGCCCCCCGTGGGGCGCAGAAGGACAGAACCGCCCCGCCTTCGGACCGTGGGGCCCGCCCGGCCCCGGCCCGTGGGGACGCGGGCACGGCCACGGTGGCCGTGGCGGACCGGAAGGGCGCGGTCGAGGCCGTGGGCGCGGTCGCGCCCGACGCGGCGACGTACGGGCCTCGATCCTGGCCCTGCTCACCGAACGGCCGATGCACGGCTACGAGATGATCCAGGAGATCGGCGAACGCACCGGCGGTGTGTGGAAGCCCAGCCCCGGTTCGGTCTACCCGACCCTCCAGCTCCTGGAGGACGAGGGTGTGATCGAGGGCGTCGAGGGCAGCGGCCGCAAGCTGTTCACCCTCACCGACGCCGGCCGTGAGGAGGCCGCCGCACTCCCCGAGGGCACCAAGCCCTGGGACGAGGCCAGCCAGGGCGTCGACTTCGAGGCGGTCCACGACCTGCGCTCGGCGATGCACGGCATCGGCGACGCACTGCGCCAGCTGATGATGAACGGCACCGAGGCGCAGCGGGCCAAGGCCCTGGAGGTCGTCACCGACACGCGCAAGCGGCTCTACCTGATCCTGGCGGAAGCCGACTGATGTGGGTCGCCCGGATCACCGATCGCCGTCTGCGGCTCGGCAAACCCGTGCCACCGCGCAGGCCGGTTCCGTGCGGGGTGTCCCGGTAGTCGAAACCGACTGCCGGGACACCCTCCGGTCCGCCCCGTCGAACCCGACCGTCGGGGTGCCCCCCGATCACCAGGGCGCGACCCGATAGTCCTTGAGGAAACACCCGAACACCGGCTCTCCTCGCTCCCCGCGCACGATGGGGTCGTACACCCGAGCCGCACCGTCGACGATGTCCAACGGCGTGCGGAACCCGGCCGCCGCGACCCGCGCCTTGTCCGGGAGCGGCTTCTCGTCGGTGATCCAGCCCGTGTCCACGCTGGTCATGTACACGCCGTCGGTGGCCAGTTCCTCGGCGCTGGTTCGGGTCAACATGTTGAGCGCGGCCTTGGCCATGTTGGTGTGCGGATGCCCGGGCGACTTGTAAGCGCGCCCGAACTGGCCCTCCACCGCCGACACGTTGACGATGTAGCGCCGCTCGCGCACGGCCGCGCGCAGCAGCGGCAGCAGCCGGCTCACCAGCACGAACGGTGCAGTGACGTTGACGAGTTGCACTTCGAGCAGCTCCACCGGATCCACCTCGTCCACCCGCCTGGACCACGAGTTGGCCGAAGCCCGGTCCGGAATCAGCCCCGCCGCGTCCGGCTCGACCCGAGCCGGCTCCGCACCGAGCGACGGCGCGGCCGGGTCCCACCCGTCGGCGGGCAACCGGTCGAGCGCGAACGAACCGATCCCGGGCGCGAACGCGAACGCACCGGCCCCGAGCGCGGCCCGCTCGGCCGCCAACAACGGCCCGTACGCCGACGCCGGGCGCCGGATCGTCTGCGCCGCGTTGTTGACCAGGATGTCCAGGGGGCGGCCTTCGGCCACCAATCGATCGCACCAGGCCACCAGCCCGCCGAGGTCGCGCAGGTCGATCGCGTGCACGTGCAGCCGGTGCGCCCACGCGTCGTAGTCCGGCACGGCGGCGAACCGCTCGTGCGTGTCGTGCGGAAAGCGCGACGTCACGATCACCTCCGCGCCGTCGCGCAGGAGTTTGAGCACCAGTTCGTGGCCGATCTTCACCCGACCGCCGGTGACCAGCGCCCGCCGCCCGGTCAGGTCGGTGCGCGCGTGGCGTCGTTGTCGGTTCTCCACCGCGCACGAGGGGCACAGCCGGTGATAGAAGCCGTCGACCCGCCGGTAGGGCCGCTTGCAGACGTAGCAGCGCAGGCCCATCTCGACCACGCCGACACACGAGGGCAGCCCGGTGTCGTCCAGCGGGAGGTCCTCGATCCGGTCGGCGGCGCCCAGCGCGGTCCGCTCGGTCACCGCGGTGCGCTCCCGCGTGCGCAGCTCACGCTGCTCGGCCCTGCGGCGGTGGCGCCCGGAACGGATGAAGGAGGCGAGCGCCTGCTCGATCCGCCGCCGCTCGGGCGCCTCCGGCCCCAGGTCGGAGAGCGCGCCGAGGACGGCGAGACAGTCCTCGAGGGATGGTGTGCGGGAGTGGGTGTCCGGGTCGTTCATGGGGTCCCCCCGAGGGACGTGCGGCGGATCCGGCGGCCGGCCCTATGGCTCCGCGGGATCCGCGAAACGGGCGTCACCCGGGTGCACTGGCGGCTCCCATCGGTTTGCTCCCTTCACGGGCGGATCGTGGGCACCTGCCGACGGAGCGTCGGGTCGGCACGTCGGCCGATCGCCGACGGAGCGTCAGGTTAGCGAGCGGCCGACATGCCGGTCACCGGCTTTTCCCATCCGCTCCCGGTTGGCGCGGCTCGGCGTCCTCAGCGGGCCGAATCCCGACCGTCCACGACGGCGCGGAGCAGGTCGAGTTCGGACACCGAGCCGGGTTCGCCGCCGATCGCGACCAATCGGTTCGCCGCGCGCTGCAACTCGGCGTTGACCGGGGTCGGCACGCCGTGCAGCCGGCCGATCCGGACGATCTCGCCGTTGAGGTAGTCGGTCTCGATGCCGCCGGTGTGGCGGTACAGGCTCTGCCAGGACGAGCCGCCGGGTCGCCGCTCGCCGCGCACCGGGCGCACCTGGACGAGCGTGCTCACCGGCGCGAACTCGGCATGGATGCCCGCCGAGAAGAGCACCGTGCGGGCCTCGTCCATGGCCAATCGGTCCAGATTGCCGCCGCGCGCGCTCGGGCCGCACAGCGCCTCGACGGCGTTGCCCAGGTTGGTCACCAGCTTGCCGTACTTGTACGCGGTGATGTCCTCGTACACCTCGGAGCCGTAGCCGGCGCCCGACAAGACACGTGACACCTGGGCCGCGAACGTGTCCCGGCCGTGCGGGTAGCGGCCGATGTCCAGGACCCCGGTCACCGGCGACGAGTACGCGCGCACGACGCCCGGTTCGAGGAAGGCGGTCGGGCACGCGACCAGGACCCCGTAGACGTTCGCGAACAGGCGCAGCGCGGTGCCCTCGTTGGCCACGCCGTTTTGCGCACACAGGATCGGCACCCGCGAATCGGCGTATCGGGCCAGCTCACGCAGTGCGTCGGCGGTGTCGTGGGACTTCACGCACAGCACCACCGCATCCACTTCGGCCCAGTCCACGAGCGGGTCCAGTGCCGCGATGTCGGTCACCGCGTCCAGCCGCACCACGTCCTCGCCGTCCGGGAACTGGACCCGAAGTCCGTGCGCGCGGATGGCGTCGACGTGGGCGCGCCGGCCCACCAGGTGTACGACGTGCCCCGCCTGCGCGAGGCGAGCACCGAGGACGCTGCCGACTGCCCCGGCCCCCAGGACTACAAATCGCATGGCCGATCCCTCCCCGACGCGAGAGGCCATCCAAACACGTCCCGGCATCGCCGTGGGGCCCGCGAGGCCACCGGTTTCCGGCCCCGCGACGCCGCGGATCGCACGGGCGCGTGACGGCGGGTGGGATGCCCGGGCGTGACCCGAATCCCGCCGGGTCGTTCCCGGGCACATTCTTGCCGGCACGGCGACGGACGCGTCGGATCGCCGGAGTCCGGCGCCTGCGAATGGTCAGGGCCGGGCACCCGAGAGTACCGGGGCGCGCGAGGTTCGGATCAAGGCCGCGGGTCGATGCCCGCCCGGATCGGCGCGCGGTCGGATCGACACCCGTCCGGGGCGATGCCCCGCTCGGGTCGACGTCCCGCTCAGGTCGACGCCCACGCCGGTACGTACCCACCGTCCCGATGCCCCGGACCGGACCCGCCGGACGGCGCCGGTGCGCGTCGCGCCGCGGGAACGTGCTGGATCGAGGTGTGCGGCTCACCGTCCACGACGGTGCGCCCGCCGCGCGGTTCGAACCCGCGACCGGTGAACCAGTCGGCGCTGCGCGCGTACACGTCGGCGATCACCGGGCGCGGGCCCGCCAGGACCAGGGCGTGCCGAACCAGGACGGTGGCATGACCCTGCCGCCGATGCGACAACAACGTACACACGCGGCCCATCCGCAACAGGCCGTCTCCCTCCTCGGTCAGGCGCAGCGTGGACACCGCCACTCCGTCCTGTTCCGCCCACAGGTGCGCGGTACCGGGCTCGATGTCACGGCCGTCGGGATCGAGCCAGGGCTGCCTGCGTGCGACCACGAATACCCGGCTGCGCAGCGACAGCAGCCGGTACAGACTCGCGGCGTCGATTTCGCCTGCTGTTCCGTAGAAGTACGACAGGTCCATGTGCGGCAGGGTGGCACCGCGAGCGCGCCGTCGGGTGTTTTGGATCTGCCACGCGGGCAACGCGCGGATGAACTCTTGTCGGCCGGCCGGCGGCGTCACGGGCGGGTGCCGGCGCGGTCCCGAGCGGGTATCGGGTGATCCACGTGGCAAATATCCCACTGCGTGCCGGACCCCGGGCGTGGAAGACTCGCAAGGTCGCCCGCCCACACCGTGCACCCGAGGATCGCGCGGGCGATTGCCCTGCGAGGAGGAGATATCCAGGTGAGCGTCGAAGAGTTGTCGCAGCCACAACATCGTCCGTTGCCCGAGGTACGCCAATCGGGGAAACTCGCGGACGTCTGTTACGACATTCGCGGCCCGGTCCTCGACGAGGCGAAACGCCTGGAGGACGAGGGCCACCGGATCCTCAAGCTGAACATCGGCAACCCGGCGCCGTTCGGTTTCGAGGCACCCGACGAAATCCTGCACGACATGATCCGCAACCTTCCGGCCGCACAGGGCTACTCGGATTCCAAGGGTGTGCTGTCCGCCCGCAGGGCGGTGGTGCAGCACTACCAGACGCGCGGCATCGAGGGCGTCGACGTCGACGACGTCTACCTGGGCAACGGCGTGTCCGAGCTGATCGTGATGGCTCTGCAGGCGCTGTTGAACAACGGCGACGAGGTGCTCGTGCCGATGCCGGACTACCCGCTGTGGACGGCCGCGGTGAGCCTGTCCGGCGGCACCCCGGTGCACTATCTGTGCGACGAGGGCGCGGAGTGGTATCCCGACCTCGACGACATCGCGGCCAAGATCACCGACCGCACCCGCGCGATCGTGGTGATCAATCCGAACAACCCGACCGGCTCGGTCTATCCGCAGCCGATCCTGGAAGGCATCGTCGATCTCGCCCGCCGGCACGGACTCCTCCTCCTCGCCGACGAGATCTACGACAAGATCCTCTACGACGACGCCGTGCACGTCCCGCTCGCCTCACTCGCGCCGGACCTGCTGTGTCTGACCTTCAACGGCCTGTCCAAGGCATACCGGGTGGCCGGATTCCGTTCCGGCTGGCTGCTGCTGTCCGGTCCCAAGCGGCATGCGGCGAGCTACATCGAGGGCCTGAACATCCTGGCCAACATGCGCCTGTGCGCGAACGTGCCCTCACAGCACGCGATCGCCACCGCGCTGGGCGGCTACCAGAGCATCAACGATCTGATCCTGCCCGGCGGCCGGCTGCACGCCCAGCGCGACGCCGCGTACGAGGCGCTGACCTCGATCCCGGGGGTGACCTGCGTCAAGCCCAAGGGTGCGCTGTACGCGTTCCCCCGGATCGACCCGGACGTGTGCAAGATCGTCGACGACGAGAAGTTCGTCCTCGACCTGCTCCAGAGCCAACGGATCCTGGTCGTGCAGGGCACCGGATTCAACTGGCACCAGCCGGACCACTTCCGCGTGGTGACCCTCCCCCAGGTCGACGACCTGACCGACGCGATCACCCGGATCGGCGAATTCATCGGCTCGTACAGCCAGTGAGCCCGCGATGACGCAAGGGCCCGGCGCCGATCGGCCGATCGGCGTCGGGCCCTTCCCGTTCGAGCCCGGGAGCGGGCGCCGTTCCAACACAGGAGCGGGCGCCGTTCAGCCCAGGAGCGGGCGCACGGCCAACTTCTTGACGTGCGGCACGACCAGCTCGCCGAACGCGGTGGTCTGCTCCAGGTACTGCGCCCGCGACGTGGCCGGCAGGGTCAGCGTCACCCCGGTCACCCCGGCCTCGGCCTGCTCGGTCAGGTCCGCGACGATCGCCTCGTGGTCGATGCCGTCGCCGTCGAACATGCTCATCCCGCGCGGCATGAAGGTGACGTCGATCGGGTCGGTACGGCCCACCGAGGCCGCGTACTCGCGGGCGTAATCCAGCCGCGCCGCCAGGTCTGCGAGCGTCTCCAGGCCCGGGGTCTTGAGGTACTTGGACGCGCCCGCAGGGGCCGGCATCGGCAGCCAGCCGTCGCACAGGTCCACCACTCGGCGGATCGCCCGCTTGCTGTTGCCGCCCACCCAGATCGGGATCCGCGGCTGCGCCGGGCGCGGGCGCATGGTGTTGCCGCCCACGCTCTCCCCGGTCCACGCCGCGCGCATCGCCCGCAGCGCGTCGTCCAGCACATCGTTGCGGTTCGCGTAGTCGGCGCCCAGCGCGGCGAACTCGGGCTCCAAGTAGCCCGCGCCCACGCCCAGGATCACCCGACCGCCGGACAGCGCGTCCAACGAGGAGATCATCTTCGCGGACAGATAAGGGTTGCGGTACGCCGGTACGAACAGGTTGGTGTGCAGCCGCAGCCGCGTGGTGGCCGCCGCCGCGAAGGACAGTGTGACCATCGGGTCGAGCGTGTGGTGGCCGCCGTGGGCGAGCCACTGGTCGCCGGGGAACGGGTGGTCGGTGGTGAAGACCGCGTCGAACCCGGCGGACTCGGCCGCGCGGGACATCTCCATCACGGCCTCGGCGCTGATCAGATCGGCGCCGGCCTCGACCAGGTGTGTGGGCAGTCCGAGCGAAAGGAACATGGCGGCAACGTAGCAGCGACCTGACGCATCGTCAGTAACCGCTGCCACAACGGTCATCCGCCGTAGGTGGTGGTCGGCGGCTTGGCCGGTCCGAGCGCCGCGCGCAGCCATTTGTCATACAGCGCCTGCCACCGATCGTTGCTCTTCAGCTGCTCCAGCACGCCGTTGAGGAAGCGCACGAAGTCGGTCTGCCCCTTGGGTATCGCAATGCCCTTGACCTCCTCCACGGCGGTCGGCCCGACCACCTCCAGCCACGGGTCCTGCTCGCGCAGGCTCTCCAGGAGCGACGCATTGGTGTACGCCGCCGCCACCCGGCCCTCCTGGAGCGCGACCAGGCAGTCGGTGCGGTCCGCGACGGCGTACACCCGGGCCTTGGACTCGGCCACCCGGCGCTCGGGCGTGGTGTTCGAGGACACGCACACGTACTGTCCGGCCAGATCGGCCAGGCTCGCCACCTTGGTGCCCTTGGGCACCAGGAAACGCAGCGCGTCGTCCAGGTACACACCGGAGAACTCCACCTGTTGCCGGCGCTCACAGGTGATGGTCATCGCGTCCACGACCATGTCCACCTCGCCGTTGACCAGGACGTCGATCCGGCGACCGGGCGGGATGGTCTTGAACTGGATCCGGTCGGCGTCGCCGAAGATCGCCTTGGCCACCTCCCGGGCCAGGTCGATGTCGAAGCCCTCAAGCGCCCCGGTGCTCGAATTGCGCGCGGCGAACATCCGGGTGTTCTGGTCGACGCCGACCAGCAGCCGACCCCGGTCCTGGATCGCCCGCATCGTCGAACCGCCCGGCATCGCGCCCGCCCGGGCCGGGGTGGTCGGGGTCAGGCTCCGACTCGGATCGCACGGCGGCGCCGGGACCGGGGGGGCGAGCACCGGATCGGGCACGCCGACCTCGATCGGGGTGTACCGGGCCGGCGGATCGGACCGAGCGTCGGCGCCGTCCGACCCGCCCGTCCCGCACGCGGTCGTCAGGAGCACAAGTACCAGGGCCGCCACTCGACGTGACGCTGCATCAAATCTTTTGGGCCACACGGAATGCAGCATCGCAGGTGGGGGTTCGACACGAACGAGGGCGTTCCCTCATCCCGACACGAAGGCGCGCAGCGATCGCCCGGGCCCGCAGGACGGATAGCGTGACCGCATGCGATCGCCCGCGACGCACCCGTCGACGGAAGGACAACCACCCATGAGTGCCCAGACATTCGCCGAGCTGACCGGCCCGGCAGCCACAACCTTCGACGAGGTACTGCGCCGCAACCCCGGCGAGCCCGAGTTCCACCAGGCGGTGCACGAGGTACTGGAAAGCCTCGCCGCGGCGCTCACCAGGCGGCCCGAACTGGCCGACGCGGCGCTGTTGGAGCGGCTCGTGGAGCCCGAACGCCAGGTGCTGTTCCGGGTGCCGTGGACCGACGACTCCGGTCGGGTCCGGGTCAACCGCGGCTTTCGAGTCGAGTTCAACGGCGCGCTCGGTCCATACAAGGGGGGCCTGCGCTTTCATCCCTCGGTCAATCTGAGCGTGGTCAAGTTCCTCGGCTTCGAACAGATCTTCAAGAACGCCCTCACCGGGCTGGGCATCGGCGGCGGCAAGGGTGGTTCGGACTTCGACCCCAAGGGCCACTCGGACGCCGAGGTGATGCGCTTTTGTCAGTCGTTCATGACCGAGTTGTACCGACACCTGGGCGAGCACACCGACGTGCCGGCGGGCGACATCGGGGTCGGCGGGCGAGAGATCGGCTACCTGTTCGGCCAGTACCGACGGATCACCAACAGGTACGAGTCCGGGGTGCTCACCGGCAAGGGTCTGGGTTGGGGCGGATCGCAGGTGCGCACCGAGGCGACCGGCTACGGCTGTGTGTACTTCCTGGCCGAGATGTTGCGGGTGCGCGGCGACGACCTGTTGGATCGCCGTGCGGTGGTTTCCGGTTCGGGCAACGTGTCGATCTTCGCGATCGAGAAGGCCCGCGAACTCGGCGCCCAGGTCGTGGCGGCGTCCGACTCGGCCGGCTACATCGTCGACGACAAGGGCATCGACCTGGATCTGCTCAAGGAGATCAAGCTGGAGCGACGCGGCCGGATCGCGGAATACGCGGACCGCGTGCCGCACGCGCGCTACGTGTCGGGCGGCTCGGTCTGGGAGGTCCCGTGCGATGTCGCGCTGCCCTGCGCGACGCAGAACGAGCTTTCCGGTACGGCTGCCGCGCACCTGGTCAAGCACGGTCTGATGGCGGTCGCGGAGGGTGCCAACATGCCGTGCACACCGGACGCGGTGCGCGTCTTCCGCGCGGCGGGTGTGCCGTTCGCACCGGGCAAGGCGGCGAACGCGGGCGGCGTGGCCACCTCGGCCCTGGAGATGGCGCAGAACGCGGCCCGCACGTCGTGGAGCTTCGCCGACACCGACGCCCGGCTGGGCGCGATCATGCGCGACATCCACGCCACGTGCCTGGAGACGGCCGCCGAGCACGGCCACGAGGGCGACTACGTGCTGGGCGCCAACGTGGCCGGCTTCCTGCGCGTCGCCGAGGCGATGACCGCCTTCGGCGTGGTGTGACCGGGTAGGCCCCGCCTGTCGTCGTCACCCGACCGTCGGCGCCGGTCGGGCGACGGCAATGGGCGCGTACGGTGCCGGTCGAGTCGACGTCCACTCGACCGGCACCCGAGGTCGGGCCATCGCCGGGGGCGGCCCGACCGGACCGGGCGACCCGGACCGGACACGGTCAGTCCATGCCCGTTCGGCCCGGGGACCAGAAGGGCTTGGTGACCACCGAGCGGCGGTCCCAGCCGTGGTCGGCGACGAACCGGTCGCGGACCAGCTTGACCGTCCTCGCCTCGCCCGCCACATAGGCGACGCCCGGCGTCGCCGGCAGCACCAGCCGGCCGACCGCCTCGGCGAGCGTCGTCGAGGACGCCGCGGACGCGTCGCCGCGGGTCAACCAGGTGAGCCGCTCGGCGTGCGGCATCGGCAGCCGGTCGGCCTCGGTCGCGGTCTCGATCACCCCGTACACGTTCACCGCGGAACCCACCGCCGCGATCATCGCGCCCAGCGCCACCGATGCGGTCTCCTCGCCGACGAACACGTGGTACGGCGCATCCGCCCGCCCCACGAAGCCGCCCTCGGGCCGGCCGAACCGGACCCGGTCGCCGGGCCGCGCCGCCCGACCCCACGCGACTCCCGGTCCCGGGCCGCCGTCGTGGTCCATCACGCACAGGTCCAGCGTCCCGGCCGCCGGGTCGTTGTCCCACACCGAGTAGGTGCGCAGCAGGTTGCCCGCGCCCTGGCGCCAACCCGCCATCGAGAGCATGTCGTTCACGTGCACCCGGACCTGCTGTCCGGGTCGGCAGGCCAATCCGAGCAACGCGGGGTCGCCGATCCGGATTCGCCGCATCCGGGCCGCGATCGCCTCGGTCTCCACGATCGTGCCGGTCAGGAACACCCGATCGAGCAGCCGTCCCACCGGCCCGCGACGCCGACTCGTCACCCGGTTCATGCGGCACCGCCCGCACCGGCCGGGATGGCCGAGGCCACCGGGCGGTCCCGATAGCCCATCGCGACCACCGCCGTGGCCACCAGCAGCAGGCCGCCCACCACCAGGAAGCCGACCGACATCGCGTCGGTGAACGAGTCCACGACACCGGCGTGTTCCGCGCCCCGGCTCCGGGACAGTTCCGCGGCCGGCTGACCGGAGAAACGGGCGGCCAGGATGGTGCCGAACACCGCGACCCCCAACGCGGCGCCGACCTCTCGCGCGGCGGTGTTCAGTCCCGAGCCCAACCCCGACTGGTGGGCCGGGAGTTCGGAGACCACCCCGAAGGACAACGCGGGCGCGCACAGACCGGTGCCCACCGAGAGGATCAACAGGAATCCGGCGTACACCGCGTACGGGGTGTGCGCGTCCACGCTCGCCATGCACAGCAGCCCGATCCCGATCAGGCTCAGCCCGAACACCACCAGCGGCCGGGTGCCGTAGCGCTGTTGCGCCTTGACCGCGACCTTGGGCGCGAGCGCCATGCCGACCGTGAGCGGGATGATCGCAAAGCCGGTGCGCAGCGCCGAGAAGCCCTTCACGTATTGCAGGTACTGGGCGTTGATGAAGAACAGCGCGAACAGCCCGAAGAAGCTCGCACCGATGCCGAGCACGCCGGCCCGCAGCTTGGCGGACGTGAACACGCGCGGGTCGAGCAGCGGGTGCTCGGCGCGCAGCGCGTGCAGCACGAAGCCGGCCAAGAGCAGGCCGCCGAGCGCGAAGCCGCCGATCACATGGCCGGAACCCCAGCCGAACTCCGGGCCCTCGATGATCCCGTACAGCACCGCGACCAGGCCGGCGACCAGCAGTGCGGATCCGATCGGGTCGAGCGCGGCCGGGTGGGTGGCGGTACGCGGGGTCACCCACTGGACGACCGCGGCGAGCACCGCGGCCAGTGGGACCATGATCCAGAACAGGCCCTGCCAGGGCAGGTACTCCTGGACCAGGCCGCCGCCCACGTTGCCGAGCAGACCACCCAGGCCGACCGCGAGGGTCCAGGACGCCATCGCCTGCGGCCGGCGCTCGGCCGGGAAGACGTGCATCAGGATGGACATGGTCGCGGGCATGATCAGCGCCGCGCCCGCACCGGAGATACCGCGGCCGGCGATCAGCGTGGCCGAGTTCGCGGCGAGCGCGCTGAGCGTGGCGCCGGCGGCGAACACGCCGAGCCCGGCGAGCAGCGCGCCCTTGCGGCCGTAGCGGTCGCCGAGGGCGCCGGCGGGGATGAGCAGGCCGGCGAAGACGATCACGTAGGCGTCGACGATCCACAGGATGCTGTCGGCGGACGGGTGCAGCCGGGACGCGGCCAGTTGTGGAATGGCCAGGTTGATCGCGGCGACCATGCTCTGCGCGACCAGCACGCAGGCGCACATCGCGATCAGTACGGCGCGCGAGGCGCCGGCGCGGTCGGGTTCGGCGCCACCGGCGCGATGCACCGACGTGGCCGGAACGGGCGTGGACATGGGTCCCCCAGGAGAAGCCGACTGACGGAAGAAGAAGGGGTGACGCGGGGAACTGCGTGTCCGGACCCCTTCACCGTAGGGTGGGACGTCGATTGACTCCAGTGCATGTTCTGCATGGGAAGGATGCGTGTGACGCAATCGGGAATGGACCTCAACCTGCTCACCGCGCTGGACGCGCTCCTGGAGGAGTGCAGCGTCTCCGGCGCGGCGCAGCGCATGCACCTGTCCGAGCCCGCGATGAGCCGTACGCTCGGCCGGATTCGCAAGGCGCTGGGCGATCCGGTCCTGGTCCGGGCCGGCCGCTCGATGGTGCCCACCCCGCACGCACTGGCCATCCGGGCCGAGGTGCGGGTCATCGTGGAACGCGCCAGGACCCTGTTCACCGCCGCCGGCGACGTGGATCTGAGCACCCTGTCGCGCACCTTCACCGTGCTCTCGCACGACGCCTTCACCGCCGCGTGCGCCGCGCCGCTGTTCGCGCGTGCGGCGCGGGAGGCACCGGGAGTGCGGCTGAAGTTCCTCGCGGAGAGCTACGTCGACACCCCGGCGCTGCGCGAGGGGGTCGCCGACCTGGAGGTGGGCGTGATCGACACCATCTCGCCGGAGGTGCACACCGAGCACCTCTTCGACGACCACATGGTCGCGTGCGTCCGGGTCGGTCACCCGCTGCTGGACGGTCGGTGCACCCCCGAGCGGTTCGCCGCCGCCGAGCACCTGATCGTCTCGCGCCGGGGCAAACTGCACGGACCGGTCGACTCCGCGCTCGCCGAACTGGGCCTGACCCGACGGGTGGTGGGCACCGTGCCGACCTTCCCGTCCTCGCTGTTCGTCCTCCGGTCGAGCGACCTGGTCGGCCTGATCGCGAACCAACTCGCCACGATGGTCGAGGAGATGGGGCTGCGTACGTTCGAGGTGCCGATGGACCTGCCGCCGCTGCCGATGGGCCTGGCCTGGCACCCGCGCAACAGCGCCGATCCGGGGCACGCGTGGCTGCGCGAGTGTCTGCGCGACGTGATGACGCGGCCGAGCGGGTGAGCGCGCGCGGGTCCGGTCCGGGTCAGCCCTCCAGCTTCATGACATGGTGCGGCTCCCGGCTCTGCTGACGGTGCGTCAGGTCGGTTGGTGCCCGCACGCCGGCAACGGCGGGCACGATGATCCACTCTCGTTTCCGTCGATGCGCGCAGTGCCGATCCGCGCAGTGCCGATCTCGCCGGTCCCGGCCCGTTCGGCCGTGCCCACTCGGTCGTGCCCGCTCGGCCGTGCCCGCTCAGTCGGTGACCAGGTCGCCCTCCAGCACCGTGACCGCCCGTCCCGACAGCCGCACCCGGTCGCCGACCAACTCCACTCCGACCGTGCCGCCGCGCGCCGACAGTTGCGCGCCGTCCATCCGCCTGCGGTCCAGGCGCGGCGCCCAGTACGGGCCGAGCACGCAGTGTGCCGAACCGGTGACCGGGTCCTCGGCGACGCCCACCGAGGGGGCGAACACGCGCGAGACGAAGTCGGCCCGGCCCTCGCCCGCGGCGGTGATGATCAGCGCCCGATACGGCAGCGCGGCGATCATCTCCAGGTCCGGGACCACCGCCCGCACGACCGCCTCGGACGCCACCTCGACCAGCAGGTCGTCACCACCCGCGGCCACCCGGATCGGCTCCACCCCCAGGGCCAGGCCCAGGTCGGCCGGTGCCGGTACCTCGCGCGGCGGCAGCGCGGGGAAGTCCAGGAGCACACCGGAGCTGTCCAGCGTCGCGGTGAGCACCCCGCTGCGGGTCGCGAAGCGAATCCGGGACGTGCTCGCCAGGCCCTGCCCGAACAACACGTGCGCGGTCGCCAGGGTCGCGTGCCCGCACAGGTCCACCTCGGTCTGCGGGGTGAACCAGCGCAGCGCGAAGTCCGCGTCGACGCCCCCCATGGGCACCGCGAACGCGGTCTCGGAATGCCGTAACTCGGCCGCGACCGACTGCATCCAGGCAACGTCGTCGGCGTGCGCGGAGTCGGGCAGACACACCCCCGCCGGATTGCCTCGGAACGGTCGATCGGTGAACGCGTCCACGATAAAGATCCGCATGCCGGTCACGGTACCCGGCGGCGTCGAACACGGGGGCGTATCCACGACCACCCGAACCACACGGCTCCGCCGAACGCGAGCGTGCCCAGGCCCGCCAGCAGCCACGGCCACCAACTGAGGTCCACCCGTTCGTCGCCCCGATAGAGCAGATCGTCGCCGGACACCTCCGGCCGCACTTCGAGTCGGGTGTCCGGGAGGTGCTCCTTGAACGACTCGGCCAACGGGGTGTGCACCTCGCCGACCACATGCGCCCTGGCCTCGTAGTGGCCGGCGTCCGCCCACATGCCGTCGGTGCGGTGCGTGCGCGCGGCGAGGTTGACCGAAAAGTAGACCGGTCGGCCCGGTGCCAACAGTGGCGCGCCGTCCTTGAGGCCGACCACCCCGACGCCGTCCACCCGCAGCCTGGTGACCTGGAGCGGGACCCGGGTCGTGGTCGCGACCAGGCGCAGGCACAACTCGCGGCCCGAGGACAGGTCGAGCCGGGTGTTCGGCGGCACCGGTTGGAACGCGCGGCAGTCCAGCGCGTCCGGCTGCTCGGCCGGCGGCATCAACCACGTCGCCTGCACGCCCCGGTCCCGGTCCGCCGCCACGATCCGGGCGGCGCTGCGCAGTTGCAGACCGGTTCGGGCCTGGGTCAGACCGGTGCCCGGGTCGGCCGGATTGTCGCGCAGGATGCGCGTGTCCGACAGCACCCGTTGCAGGGCCGGCCCCGCGCTGCTGTCGCTCGCCAGTGGGATCGCGAAGCCCGTGACCGTGCGACCCTCCTCGCCGAGCCGATCGAAGTCCTTGCGCAGGTCCGGGCCGACCGCGTCGCGGGCCTCGTCCGAGAGCAGCAGCACCCCGTTCACCGAGTTCGGCGCGGATGTGCGCAACACGGTCAGCGCCCGGTCGAGCGCCGCGTGCAGGTCGGCGGGCTCCGGTGCCCGGGTCGGTGGCACGGTGCCCGCCGGGCCGCCCGACGGCGGATCACCGGCCTGCGGGGCGGGCAACCGCGCGGCCATCGCGGCCGGATCGGTGACCGGTTCGAGGCCGTTGCCGTACTCCGTCGCGGTGCTGTCGAAGCTGATCAGCGAGACCCGGTCGGACGGGGTGAGCCGGCCCAGGAACGCGGTCGTCGCGGTCTTGACCGCGGCGTAGCGGCCGGTGCGGTTCATCGACTCCGAGGCATCGATCAGGATCACGTAGTTCGCGCCCTCGCGATCCGCGCCCAGGCTCGCGATCAGCCGCTCGGCGCCGTACGGGTCGGGTGGTTCGGCGCCGACCGCCGCCGGCCGCGCGGCCGCCGCGGAGTCGTGCGCGGGCACCGCGGCCCACAGCGCGATCAGGGCCACAACCACCGCGACGGCGAGCGCACGCGGCCCCTCGCCGTGTTTGAGCGCGGCCCGCAGTTGTTTGAGGTGTCGGCGGAACGCGTCGAACTCGTCCTGTTCGCGCTCGACGATCAGCAATGCGGCCTCCGGCCCCCAACTGTGCGCGGCGATCAGCACCCTGATCGCCCGCAGTTCCTCGCGTGCCTGCGCCGGCGTCGGCCCGCGGGCGGTCAGTTCGCGTTCCAGGTGCGGCAGCAGCAGGTCGCGCTCGCGGTCGCCGGCGCCGTGCCACCAGCGGCCGACCTCGTGCACGTACAGGTCGCGGCGCGCCCGGGCCGGGCCGTCGACGATCTCGCCCGCCCACACCCGGGCCACCGCTTCGGCATCCACCCCGCGCAGCGCGTCGCGGAACCAACCGCTCGCGGCGCGCCCGGCCAGTTCCGGGCGGGCCCGGGCAACCGCCGCCCACCACGCGTTGTCCAGTCCGGGCAGTTCGGCGAGGCGGGCGTCGGCGAGCACCGCGTCCGCGACCGCGGCGGTGACCGCGGGATCGCCGGCCCGGACCAGTTCGCCGAGCAGTTCGGCGGTGACCGGCACGGCACGCAGCAGCGCGGCGATCCAGCCGGCGAACCGCCCCTCGGCGACCGGCTCGTGCCGCAGCGCCAACAGGTCCGCCGCGACGTACGGCCCGTCCGTGGGCGCACCGCCCAGCGCGAGCCGCAGTACATCGGCGCGTACTCGGGCGGCGACCGGGGCCTGCGCACCCAGCGGGGTACCCAGGAGCGCGGCCAGGCCCTGAGCGGCGGGATCCGCGCGACGGTCGGTCAGCGGGACCAGCGTCGGCCACAGGTCGTGCAGGACGGCGGCGATCGTGGCGGGGTCGGTGTGCCCGGCCACGCGCAGCGTGAACACCGCCTCGGCACTGGGTATCTCGGCCGTCCGCAACCGCTCGCCGGCCAACAGCGCGTACGGCGCGAGCCATTCGGGCGCGCGGTCGTCCCACGGCCGAATCACCTCCAGCCACGCGCGCAGATCCGCGCCCGATGTGTCCAGGAGCCGGCGCAGCACCACCGGGTGGTTCCACAGCGCGTCGTAGAGCGCGGGCACGTCGGTGGTCGGTGCCGGGCCCAGCAGTCGGCACAGGTCGGCGACCAGCGCCTCGGGCGAGACCGCACCGGCGTCGGACCGCACCGCGCCGTCCGTGGCCGGGTCCGCGCCACGTGGGGCTCGCAGGTCGGTGCCGGCGGGCGGGGTGGCGCCGGCCAGCAGCGGCGGGACCGGGCCGAGCAGCACGTGGACCAGCCGATCGCCCCGGCC
>NZ_JBEXCV010000066.1:0-43420 GCF_040605455.1 Embleya sp. NPDC005575
GGGGCGGCCGAGGCCGCCGACCCCGAGCCCGCTTCCGACCCCGAGCCCGCTTCCGACCCCGAGCCCGGCTCCGGACCGCTCGCCGCGCGGAGTTCGGCGAATGCCTCGGCCAGGGCCGCCGCCGTCCAGTGCGCGTTCAGCCCGCTCGGGTTCGGCAGCACCCAGATCCCGGTGTCGCCGATCGTCTCCCGCTGCCGGCCGACCACCGCCTTGGGCCGGCCGAAGCCGGTGCGATACGCGCCGATGCCCAAGACCGCCAGCCAGACCGGTCGGTACGTGTGCACCCTGGCCGTGAGCGCGGCGCCGCCCGCGACATACTCGTCCCTGGTCAACTCGTCCGCGCGAGCGGTGGTGCGGGCCACCACGTTGGTGATGCCGAGGCCGAGCGCGAGCAATTGGTCCTGCTCGGCCGGAGCGAGCAGCCGAGGCGTGAACCCGCTTGCGTACAGCGCGGGCCAGAACCGGTTCCCGGGACGCGCGAAGTGCCTGTCGGTGGCGCCGGACCACAGGCCCGGGTTGATCCCGCAGAACAACACCCGCAGGTTCGGCCCGATCACGTCCGGGATGGTCCGGCCGTGTGCGGCGGCCATCTCGGCGGCGGTGGGATTGCGGCCCGGCGGGACGGGCAGTACGAGCGGCTTCGCGGGGCCCGACTCGGGCTCCTTCCCGCCGCTCACGGTGCTTCGGCGATCAGCGCCGTGCCCACCGACCGGAAACCGAGTCGGCCGTACATGCGCGCCACGTCCTCGTCGCCCGCCGACAGGAACACCGTGTCGCTCCCGCCGTCGAGCGCATGGCCGGCCAGCTCCCAGGTCACCGCAGCGGCGAGGCCGCCGCGTCGGGCCGCCGGGAGGGTGGCCACGCCGACGATCTCGGTTGTGTCGTACAGGTGCTGGTAGCTGCCCACGCACAACGGTCCGGCCGGGCTGTACGCGGCGAACATCACCGTCTCGCCGGAGCGTAGCCGCTCGTTGAGGTAGGAGAGCAGGTCCGGGTCCTGGCCGAGTGCGGTGGTGTCCCGCTCGGCCGGGCCGTCGGTTCCGGACGCGGTGCCCGGGTTCGCGAAGCCGACCGCCGCGACGCTGTGCACGATCGCCAGGTCGGTCGCGTCCGCGCGGATTCGACGCACCGTCACCAGGTCCGGCAGGGCCGGGCGTTCGGCAGGTCGTTCGGCGGGATCGAGCACCATCAGCGGGTGCTCGTGCACGTGCAACTCGGCCTCGATCGCGGCCGCACGCAGTGCCGGGGTGGTCTCGTCGACCCATTCGAACGACTCGGGCACTTTCAACTCTCTCTGCCGCGCCCGCACCGCGCGGACGTCCGCGGCGGTGGGCTCGACGGAGCTGTCGAGCGTGGGTCGTGCGTAACGGGGCCACCCGTGGCCCTCCCGGATGAACAGGGTCAACCCGCCGAATGTCTCCGTGCGAGTGGATCGACGTGCCATCGCGTCGTAGAACGTCTCCAAGCGGGCGCGTACCTCTGCGGCGGACTTCGGCATGCGGGCCAGTGTGACACGAC
Source organism: Embleya sp. NPDC005575 (assembly GCF_040605455.1). Lineage (NCBI taxonomy): Bacteria > Bacillati > Actinomycetota > Actinomycetes > Kitasatosporales > Streptomycetaceae > Embleya > Embleya sp. NPDC005575. The sequence goes on from NZ_JBEXCV010000066.1 coordinate 1,519, forward strand.
CGTGCGATCCGACCCCGGCCCGGTGGGCGCGGCGAAGACGGGCCGAGCACGCGACGGTCGGGCGCTGTCGGCATCAGCCATGTGCGGCCGATGTGCGGTCGCCGGCGTCCGGGCGGCAGGCGACGCGGGTGCGTACGTGGGTGGTAATCCCATTGGATCGATCGACCCCGCGCCACACAATGGCGGGCATGGCCATTTCCTTGCACCACATTGTCATCGACGCGCACGACCTGCCGGGTCTCGCTCGCTTCTGGGCCGACGTGCTGGGATGGGAGATCCTGTCGGAGCGCGAGCGTGAGGTGGTCATCGGGACTGAGCCGGGTGCGCCGATCGGCATCTGCTTCATGCCGGTGACGGACGTCAAGTCGGTCAAGAACCGGCTGCACCTGGACCTGACCCCGGGCGCCGCACCCGGCGAGCGGGAGGCGGAGATCGAGCGGGTCGTCGCCCTCGGCGCCCGCCGCGTGGACGTCGGCCAAACCGGCACCGAATCGTGGACGGTACTCGCCGACCCGGAGGGCAACGAGTTCTGCGTCGTGCGGGCCAAGCGGACCCTGATCGAATGAGCGCCACCCGCGCTCGACGCGGGTGCCGGGGCGCGCGCACCGGATTCGCCTGCGAGCGCGGTGCGTTCGCCCCGGGTCGGTCGGATCAGGCCGTGTTGCTCGGCGGGTTGCCCGGGCCGCGCCCGCTGCCGCCGCGCCGACGTCCGAGCCGGTCGCGCACGAGCCGGCGGCCCCGCTCGACCTGACGCGGATTGCGGCGGATATAACTCTGGATCTTCTTGATCGTCTTCGACAGCGAACTCATGTCGTGGTCCCTCCCTGAAGCCCGGACAGACGGGCCACGGCGTCCCCGAGGGCGCCGATAACAGGTTTTTGCCCCGGTCTGGCCCGGATACGCGGTCGGTGCTGTCGCAATCGGCCCGATCCGGGCCGCCGTTGGCCCGGTAGCCTGCCGACATGCCGCACGTGATCTCGGTGAACCTTGCCCGGCCGCGCCCCAACCCGACCAAGTCCGGCGTCGGGACGACCGGAATAGACAAACGACCCGTCGACCATCCGGTCGCCGTGCGCGCGCCCGGATCCGGCCCCGAGGGACTGGTCAGCGGGCTGGTCGGCGACGGGGTGTACGACCGGCACAACCACGGCGGGGACGATCAGGCCGTCTACGCCTATTCGCGCGAGAACCTGGACATGTGGGCGCTGGAGCTCGGGCGCGAGTTGGGCAACGGCAGTTTCGGGGAGAACCTCACCACGTCCGGCCTGGACCTGGAGGCCGCGCTGATAGGCGAGCGCTGGCGAGTGGGCGCGGCCGGACCGCTGTTGGAGGTGTCCCTGCCGCGCATCCCGTGTGCGACCTTCGCGCTGTGGCTGGACGAGCGGCGCTGGGTGCGCACGTTCACCGAGCGCGCACTGCCGGGCACGTACCTGCGGGTGATCGAACCGGGCGAGATCGGTTCGGGGGACGTGATCACGATCGTCTCCCGCCCCGCCCACCACGACCTCACCATCGGTGAGTGTTTCCGGGCCCTGACCACCGAGGTCGACCTGCTGCCACGACTGCTCGACGTCGAGGAACTGCCCAAGTACGCACGCGAGTCGGCCCGCAAGCGCACCGTCGCGACCCCCGTGCCGGTCGCGTTGCCCGAACCGGTCGCCGAGTAGCCGGCCCGGCCGACGGCAGCTCGCCCCGGTGCCAGCCGACGAAGGTCGCGGCCTGCTCGACCTCGGCCGCGGTGACCTCGCCGGTCCGGATCAGCGCGCGGACCGATGGCGTCCTGCTTCGCGTACTCGTCGAGCCGCGTGCCGATCTCCGCGTCGCGCGGCGTGTCACGCCGTTGCCGGGTGGCTCCGATCGGTGGCCATCTTGATGGCGAGTCCGCCCAGCACGGTGCCCATCACGTAGCGCTGGATCCGCAGCCAGGACGGCCGCCTGGCCAGGAACACCGCGATCGTGCCCGCCGCGAGGACCAGGATCGTGTTCACCGTGAGACTGATCAGAATCTGGATGGTGCCCAGAGCGAATCCCTGGAGCAGGACGTGTCCGGCGGCCGGGTCGACGAACTGCGGGATCAGCGACAGGTACATGATCGCGGCTTTGGGGTTCAGCAGGTTCGTCAGCAGACCCATCGTGAACAGCCGCCGATTCGAGTCCGGCGCGAGCTCCTGCGGCGCGAACGCCGAGATGCCACCCGGCCGCAGCGCTTGCCACGCGAGCCAGCCGAGGTAGGCCGCACCGGCGAACTTGACCGCCATGTACAGCTGCGGCACCACCAGGAACACCGCGGACAGGCCGAGGTTGGCCATCGACATGTAGATCAAGAAGCCGAGTCCGACGCCGAGCAGCGACACCAGGCCGGCCCGGCGGCCCTGGGTGATGCTGCGCGAGGTCACGTACATCATGTTCGGCCCGGGCGTCAGCACCATCCCGAGCGCCACGGCGCTCACCCCGACTATCGCGCTGGTCTGGATCACACGTGCCCCCGCAGATGGTACGGGCGGTCGCCGCAGTCGTCGCCGCCTTCACTGGTCGGGCAATTCTGTCCGATCCCTGCTTTTCCCGGCAACCGGGTTGTCCGGTGGCCGGCGTCGGGCGCGTTCGAGCGTCGCCACACCCGGGAGCCACCATCCGTCGCTTCCGGTGCGACCCGGTCGGGAGATCGACCTCCCAAACCCGCGCGTCGACCGCTGCGGCGAGGGTCTTCGGGCCGACGCCCGAAGGCGAGAAAAAACCCGTGGCAGGCTCGGCGTTCATCCGTCATCCTGTTGCGCGATGGGGATGATGGACAGCATTGCCGCCAAGGTGGCGCACGGCGCCACCGTCGAGTTTCGCCCGCGCGGGGCCTCCATGGTCCCGCTTATCCGCAGTCGCCAACTCGTGGCCGTCGCGCCGGTCGACCCGGCCCGCCTCGAAATCGGTGACGTCGTGCTCGCCCGGGTCGCCGGAAAGATGTACCTCCACCTGGTCTCCGCACTGGACGGCACGCGTGCGCGCGTGCAGATCAGCAACAACCGGGGCCGCGCCAACGGCTGGACGTCGCAGGCCCGGGTGTACGGGATCTGCGTGTCGGTGGACGGCGTCCCGCGCCCGGGCGCGTGCCGGAAGGTACGCGCGCCGGTGTCGACGGAGTAGCGCGCGCGGCGGTCGGCGCACCCGGTCGCGCCCTACGCGACCCCCCGATGGGGTTGGTCCGGTGCGCTTCCAGGTAGAGATTCAGCCATGAAGAAGCTGATCAATGCCGCCCGCGACGTCGTCCCCGAGATGCTCGAAGGGTTGGCCCTCGCCCATCCCGACATCGCGCTGCTGGCTGATGCGAACGTCGCGCTGCGCGCCGATGCCCGGGCCCATGCCGAGCACGGCCGAGTCGCGGTGATCTCCGGCGGAGGAGCCGGCCACGAACCCGCACACGCGGGGTACGTCGGGGCCGGGATGCTCACCGCGGCAGTGTCGGGGGACGTGTTCACCTCGCCGTCCACCGACACCATCCTGGCCGCGATCCGCACCGTCGCCGGGCCGGCGGGCGTGTTGCTGGTGGTCAAGTCGTACACGGGGGACCGGCTCAACTTCGGGCTCGCCGCCGAGTTGGCGCGGGCCGAGGGAATCGCCGTCGAGACCGTCGTGGTCGCGGACGACGTGGCGCTCGCGACCGGCGACGACACCGCGGGCCGGCGCGGGATCGCCGGGACGGTGTTCGTGCACAAGATCGCGGGCGCGGCGGCGGAGACCGGCGCGACTCTCGCCGAGGTCACGGCCGAGGCCGAGGCGGCGGCGCGCGCGATCGGCACGATGGGCGTCGCACTGACCCCGTGCACGGTGCCGGCGGCCGGCCGACCCGGGTTCGAACTCGGCGAGGACGAGGTCGAACTGGGCCTGGGCATCCACGGCGAGGCGGGCGTGCGGCGGGACAAGATCGCCCCCGCCGACGACTTCGTCACCGAACTGCTCGACCGGATCGTCGCGGAGACCGGCTTGGCCGCGGGGGACCGGGTCGTGTTGCTGGTCAACAACCTCGGCGGCACCCCCACGATGGAGCTTGACATCGTGCTGCGGGGCGCGGTGCGCTACCTCGCGAGTCGGGGCCTGGTCCTGGAACGGGCCTGGCGCGGCTCGTTCCTGACCGCGCTGGAGATGGCCGGCATGTCGTTGTCCCTGCTCCGGGTCGACGATGCCCGGTTGGCCCGGTTGGACGCGGCCACCTCGGCGCCCGCATGGCCGACCCCGGTGGTCGGCCGCGTGGGTCGGGTCACCGTGCTGCCGGCCGCGCCCGCCCCCGGCAACATCGAAGCCGGCACCCCGCTGACCGAACCGACGCCGCTGACCCGGGCGATCGACGCCGTGTGCGCGGCGCTGACCGACGCCGAGCCGCACCTGACCGAGCTGGATCGGATCGTCGGCGACGGCGACCTGGGCATCAGCCTCGCGCGCGGAGCCGAGGCGATCGGGAGCGAGCTGCCCGGCTACGGCGGCGGTACGCCGGCCGCCGTGCTGCGCGGCCTGGCGGACACCGTGCGGCGGGCGCTCGGCGGCACGTCCGGCCCGCTGTACTCGGTGCTGCTCCTGCGCGCGGCCACGGTCGTGGCGCAGGACACCGGGCCGCGCGGTTGGCGCGAGGCACTGGTTGCCGGTGCCCGGGCGATCGGCGAACTCGGCGGTGCGCAGGTCGGCGACCGGACCATGCTGGACGCCCTCGTACCGGCCGGTGAGGTGCTGGCGGGCGGTGCGAGTCTGGCCGAGGCGATCGACGCGGCCGTGGCCGGCACCGAGGCGACGGCCGGCCACAGCGCCCGCCGGGGGCGCAGCAGTTACCTCGGCGACCGCGCGATCGGCACCGTCGACCCGGGAGCCGAGGCGGTGGTGATCTGGCTCCGGGCAATCGCCGACTCGCTGGACGCCGAGGAGGAGAACGCATAGCGGCCGGGCCGCGCCCGACGCGCCCTCGGGTGCGGGGTGCCCGCGCCGGGACCTACGGCGGCGACCCGGTCGCCCGCGCCGCCCGCCCGCCCGGGCAGGGGAAGTTCGAGCCGCGCGTTCGGGAGCCCGGTGCCGCGATGGGATCCGTCACGGCGACCCGGCCGGGGCCGTCGGCGCGGGCCGCCTGTCGTCGCGCCCCGAACCCGGTGCCCGGGTCGTTCGTTCGTGTTCGGAACGCCGGTGCCCGGGAGGCCCGTTCAGGCCCTCGGACCCGGGCCGGCGCGCAGGCCGTCCGTTCGTGTCCTCGGACCCGACCCCGGTGCCGGGGCCGTCCATGTGCGTTCCCGAACCCCGCTGCCCGCGGCGCCCATTCGGGTTCAGCCCGGCATGGCCGTCGCCGCGAGCTCGCGTAGGCACTCGTACGCGACCTGGAGGAACGGTGCCCGCGGCCCCGCCGCCGTGTTCACCAGCGCCGCCAGGGCGACCCCGGCCTGCGGACTGAAGCCCACGAAGGCGGTGAAGCCCCGGGTCGCCCCGCCGTGGAAGATCAGATCGTGCCCGGCCCGCGGGCGCAGGTTCCACACCAGGCACAGCCGATCGCCGGTGTGCGGCGCGATCAGCCGGGGGCGGCGCACCTCGACCAACGCCCGTGCCAGCGGGGCCGGTTGCACGTCGGCCGGCGCCAGGTGCGCGGCCAGATACCGGGTCAGGTCCGTGCCGGTGCTGCGCAGCGCGCCCGCCGCGGGCAGCCCCGGCATCTTCCACGGCGGCCGGGGCCGGCCGCGCAGATACCCGGTCACCTGCGGCCCGTTCGGGTCGCACGTGGTCATCGTCAGGCCCAGCGGCACGCCCAGCCGGGTGACCAACAGATCCGGGTAGGGCTGCCCGGCGGCGCGCGCGAGCGCGTGTCCGAGCAGGCCCACGCCCAGGTTGGAGTAGGACACCCGGGTGCCCGGCCGCGCATGCGGCCGGGCCCGCCCCAGCAGCGCGAACAGGCGCTTCTCGTCGTAGCCCGCGTAGGGATTCGAGTACCACGCCGGCAGCGCCGTGCGCAGCGAACCGCGCGGGAGCCGCGGCAGCCCGGAGGTGTGCGTGGCCAGGTGCAGCAGGGTGATGTCCGAGGACCAGCGCGGGCGCGCGGTCGGCGGCAGGTAGGTGATCAGCGGGTCGCTCAACCGGGCCTCGCCGCGCGCGACCGCGTCGGCGAGGAGCAGCGCGGTGAACGTCTTGGTCACCGAGCCCAGTTCGAAGCGGGAGTCCGCATCCACCGCCGTCCCGCGACACACCACCGAGTGTTCGCCCGCCCGGATGGTGGCCACCACCAGCGCACCCTCCGCCGGGGCGGCCCGCAGCAGTGGCTCGATCGGCGCCGCGTTCGTGTCGCTCACCCGAGCGTGGGCGCCGGCGCGGTGCCCAGCGAACGGGCCAGCGTGACGGTGCCGGCCACGACCGCCACCACCGCCGTGTGCTCGTGGTCCTTGAACGCCCGCTCCGGATCCTCGTCCACCGGGTCCGCATCGCGCGGGAGCAGCCCGTTCGGGTGTTGCGCCGCCGCGAGCGTCTGCCACCCCTGCGCGTCGCACACCGGTTCGGCCAGGCACGCGTCGACGATCAACAGCTCGCCCACCAGGTCGTACTGGGCTACCTCGGCCCACACGTCGACCCACACCGGCAGCCACGCCCGCAGGTAATCGCGGATCTCGGCGGGCAACAGCTCGGGGTGCGCGCCCCAGTCGGTGATGTGGAACACCGCGTGCGTCATGTTGTACGCGGTCATCCAGTCGATCACCCACGGCTCGGGGGTTCTGCCCAGCCACGAATCGGCGGCGAGTGCGGGCCAGTCCGGGCGACAGGCCACCCCCGCGACCCGACTCGCGTTGGCCACCGCGAGCCGGCGGTTGGGCATCATCTCGATCGCGCGCACCGACCGCAGCTCCGACAGGTGTGCGAGCAGCCGATCCATTCGCTCGTGCCGGATGCCGGCCCGGACGAAGTGCGCGTACGTCTCCAGCGGATCGGTCATCAACGGGTGCCGCACCTGGCGTTCGTACAGGAAGTCCCCGTCGCGGAACTGCCCCCAGGCGAACTCGATCAACGCGCGTGCGGCGGCCAGGTCGCCGGGTCCAGCGAGGCCCTCGCGCAGCACCAGCGAGCCGGCCAGCGCGATCTCGCCGAGTGGCTTGTACGCACTGTCGCGGTCGTTGAAGTCGACCACGGTGTGCGTGGGCAACGGGCCGAACCGGGCGTTGTCCTGTAGCCAGCGCAGCGCCCGTGAGCCGATCGTGTGGGCGGTCTTGAGCACGTCGCCGCGCACGAGTCCCCCGGTCATGACTCCTCCAGTCCGGTCACGTGTTGAGCGATGCGGGTGTCGAGTACGGTGCGCGTGCTGCCGCCGCCGAAGAGGCGCACATGGCGCAGCAGCGGGTCCAACTCCAGGGGGAAGGCGACGCCGTCGGCGGCCAGCAGGGCGAGCCAGCGGGCGATCCGCGCGGCGGTGCGGTAGTCGCGGCGCAACATCGCCCGCACCACTCCGCGGGCCAGCGAGTCGGCGTTCTGCCGTGCCGCGGCGTGGATCGGGCCGTCCAAGCCGGGCAGGGCCAGGGAAGACAGTTGGGCCATCCGCACCGACCAGGCCTGCCAGGTGGTCGCGTCGGCGACCTGCGCGCCGTCGCCCGGCAGGGGCACGTCCACGGCCAGGCCGAAGCGGGTCAGGGTGCGCGCGGTGGCCCAGTCGCGCCAGGTGATGATCCACGCGGTGTCGGGCGAGGTGCCCAGCGTATCGGGCGGGAACAGGGCGAAGGCGCGGGCGGCGGCCTCGGCCTGGTCGGCCGGCAGCGGCGTGCCGCGCAGTAGGTGTGGGGCGAATGCGTCGGAGCCCAGCACGCGCAGGCCGGGCAGGTCGGCGTCGGGGTCGTGGGGGTTGGCCAATCGAGGGTCGGCGGGGGCGAATCCGGCGGGTACGACCGTGCCCTCGACGTCCATGAGGACACCGAGGGCACGACCTGCCACTCGCTCGACCGCCGCCGTGTAGTCCTCGTGTGGCGAGGTGTCGGCGAAGGGCATGGGTGTTGTCAACTTCCCGTCGAAACCGGTGATGTCACGGACATCTGAGCCGGTTTAGCGCTCCTTCGGGGGCTTCGGCGACAGCAGTAGGCCGAGCAGCAGCAGTCCGGCGCCGAGGTCTTCCGGCACGAACAGCGGCGCGTCACTGATGGTCGTCTCCTCCTCGATCATGAGCGTCGCGACGGTACCCGCCTGAGTCGGCGTGACCGGCGCGGGCTGACGGATGTGTTGAGTAAGCATCTGGCGCTCCATCATCGTGACTTCACCGCCGGGCTCGGCGATGCCCCGTGCTTCCGACCTTAGGCACTTTTCTGGCCGATTGGCATTATTTGGCGATGTGTCGCGTGTCTTGCACATTCGTGCGCGGGGGGCGTGTGCCGGGCGCGTCAGGGGCGCGTGGCTCGTCCGAGGCGTGTCGGACCGCATGTGCTCGGGGAGTTCGCCGCGTCTTACCGAATCGGCGCTCATCAGGGCGTTTTTGGTGTTCTTCAGGGAGTGACCCGGGCCAGTGCGCCGATCTCCAGGGCAACCCAGATTGCGCCGTCCGGGCCCTGCGCGAGGCCGTGCGGTTCGGCGCCGGCGGTTGGAACGTCGTACTCCGTCAGAGTGCCCTCGACGGAGAGTCGGCCGACCCGACCGGTGCCCCACTCGGTGAACCAGCAGTGGCCGGCCGTGTCCAGCGTTACCGCGTGCGGGCGAGAATGCGGGTTCGGCAGCGGGAATCGGCGGTACTCCCCGGTGGGGCCGAGCCGACCGATCGCGCCCGCGCCGATCTCGGTGAACCACAACGAGCCGTCCGTGGATGCCGCGATCCCGACCGGGGCGGCGCCCTTGGTGGGCAACGGATGCACGGTCACCTCGCCGGTCGTGGTGATCCGCCCGAGCGCGTCGGCGGCGTTCAGCGTGAACCACAGCGCGCCGTCGGCACCGGTGGTGATCGCGGAGGGGAACGCGTCCGCGATCGGCAACGCGAAGCCGGTGACGTTGCCGGCCGGGTCGATCCGGCCGATCCGGTTCGCGGCGGTCTCGGTGAACCACAGCGCCCCGTCCGGCCCGGAGGTGATCCCGAACGGGCCGCAGGCCGCAGTGGGCAGGTCGAAGTGGGTCACCGCACCGGCGGTGGTGATCCGGCCGATGCGATGCGCCTTGTATTCGGTGAACCACAGCGCGCCGTCGGGGCCCGCGGTCAGTATGGTCGGCCCGCACGCGGGGTCTCCGAGGTCGTGGGTGGTGTGCGTCCCGGCCGGGTCCAGCCGGTCGATCCGGCCCACGTGCACGAGGGTGAACCACAGCGCCCCGTCCGGGCCCAGGACGATCGCGTACGGGCCGGACTCGGGCCCGGTGAGCGGGAGTTCGCGGATGGTGGGAGTCGTCATACGAGGGTTCCCTCGGTCAGGCGGATTCGGGGTGCCGGTGAATCGCTCGCGCAGGGTCCGGTCTTCGAGACGTCACGCAGGGTGTTGCGGCCGGTGTGTGGGGTGTGTGGGGTGTGTGCGGTGCGGGTGGAAGGCAGGGTCGGCCTCCGGGAGGTGGGGTGAACGGACCGAGGGGGTGGCGGTGTTGGGCGTCCGGTCATGGCTGCGGCGCTCCCTGGGGTCGTGCGGGAGGATTCCTCAGCGACTAATGCAACGAAGTCGCGTTAGGGTGAGCATGACGGATGGAGAAGAACTAATGCAACTGGGTTGCTTTTGGCTGACCCGGATGTGGTCGGCGCGGATGCGGATGCGGATCGCGGTGGGGCCGGTCCGGTCGGCGCGGTGCGGCGCGTGAACGGCGTCGGTGGTGTGCGGCCCGGTGGGCGGACGGCGCGCACGCGGGACGCGGTGCGACGGGCCACATTGGCCGAATTGGCGGACAAGGGCTTCGACGGGCTGACCGTGGAGGCCGTCGCCGCGCGCTCGGGGGTGCACAAGACCACGGTGTATCGGCGCTGGCGGAACGCCGCCGGGCTGGCCGCGGACGCGTTGGATCTGGCGGCGGAGGAGCCGTGGCCGCTCCCTGACACCGGCACCGTGCAGGGTGATCTGCGGGCGATCGCCGCGATGGTGGTGAGCGGGTTCGAGGACCCCGACCAGGGGCCCACCGCGCGGGCGCTGGTGGCCGCGGCGGTGCACGAGCCGACCACGGGCGAAGCCCTGCACGGGTTCCTGGTGGGCCGGCTCGGGCAGGCCGAGGAGGTCGTCGAACGGGCGGTCGCGCGGGGCGAGTTGCCGGTGGGCACCGATTCGGGCGAGGTGGTGCGCACGGCCGTGGGCGCGCTCTACTACCGGTTGTTCATTACGCACGAGCCGGTCGACGCAGGGCATGCGCGGCGCTCGGCCGACGCGGCGGTGGTGGCGGCGCGCGCGGGGGTGTTCGTCCGCGAAGAGGCGTGAGCGGGCCGCTGTCGCGGGGGTGGCTCGCGCGTTGTCGGTCGTACTCGGCACGGTGCCCGGCCATGGAGATGGGCGGGTTCCGGGCCGTGGTGGACGCCGCGCGAGCGGCCGCGTGCTCAGCAGAACTCGTCGAGCAGGCGATAGAACTCCAGGCGCTTGGGGTCGAGGGTTTCCCACACGTCGTACCGGGCACGGGGAGCGGGCCACGCGAGCGGGGGAGCACACACGGCGGCGGGGTCAGAGTTCGAACCAGCCGGTGCGGACGTGCCAGTGCCTGCCGGCGCGGAGGTGGTCGCCGATGGCGCGTTGGAGAGTGGTGTCGCGGGGGAGGGACTCCGGCGGCAGATCGGGGTCGCCGAAGACGAAGCCGACCGCGGCGGTGTCGTCGAGGATCCGGTCGGCCGACTCGGTGGGCAGGTGGAAGCGGCGCTGGAAGCGGATGATGTTGGAGTGCTCCGGCAGGTATTCGCGCAGTTGCGGATCCAATAGCCACGAGCCGCACACCGCGAGTCGGTAGCGCTCGGTCGGGAAGTGACGCGGGAAGAACTCGCCGGCCAGGTGCAGCGATTCGTCGCACGCCGCCGGGGTCAGCGGACCGTGGAAGTCCGGGATGTGCAGCGCGAGCGCGGGATCCTGCGGTCGGTAGTCAAGACCCAGTTCGGCGGTGCTCGTGGCGGCTCGTTCGAGCACGAACGAGCGTTGGAATTGCAGCCGGCCCAACTGATAGAGCTCACCGCGAAAGTGCAGCTTGGGCCAGTGCAGCGCGAGCAACCCACCCGTGCCGCGCCGACGCCGGTGCACCGCGAGGTGTCGGCCGAGATCGGCGAGCGTGCGGCGGGAGACCTCGGCGGGGATGCCGAGGGAGCGATGGTAGGCCAGCACGAACGGGCGCGCGGCGATGAACACGTACACGTGGAACCAGCGCCGGACCGGGCCCGACGCGGCCGGCAACGGCGGGACTTCCAGGTGCTGCTCGACCGTGCCGATACCCGCGACCAGGGCCCGGACGGCCTGTTCGAACAACTCGCGCAGCTTTGGATCGGCGAGCAACGCCGCCCGGGTCGCGACAAGTTCGTTGAAGTCCTCGTGCGGGACGGCCAGCTCCAACAGCGCCGCGACCAGGTCGTCGTCCGCAGGCAGGGCCACCTCGACACCGGTCGCGAAATCGGCCGGCCCGTTCATCCACGCGGCCGGCCGGGGCTTCGCGCGAGGCGACTCCCCAGGAGGCGACTCCGCGCCGCCCGGCGCCGGACCACTCGGCCGGCGCCGATCGACCTCGGTCCCGGACCCTATCCGCGCACCGCGCCATCGCCTGCCGGCGGGCCCACGCCACCCGGTCACGCGGTGGGTGTGCGTAGGTCGACCGAACAAAAGACCTTGTCGTAGCGGGCCGAGCCGATCGCCACGAAGTCGTGCAGCCGGCCGTACTCCACGAAACCGAGCGAACGGTACAGGTGCAGCGCGTTCACGTTGTCGCCGCGGGCGTCGAGGGTGAGGATCTCGATCGCCTCGGCGCGGGCGTCCTCGATCAGCGCCGTGGTGAGCAACCGGCCGATGCCGCGACCGTGTGCCGACCGGGCCACCGCGAGCTTCTCCAGGTCGGCGTTGGGGCGGTGGGTGGGCCGGGCGTAGCGGCGCCAGTAGCCGAACCCGAGCAATTCCTCGCCCGCGTACGCGAACCGCACCGACGCGTTGCCGGCGCGCTGAGCCGTGGCCAGGTCGGTGAGCAGGGCGGCCACCTCGGCACGCGAGGGCGGGGCGACCCACCCGAGTGCGGCGCCGCCCAAAACCAACTCGGCCAGGATCGTGTGCACCGGCTCGACCGCGTGCTCGAGGGTATGCGGTCCGCGCAGCACGATCCGCCGCCCGTCGTCGTACTGGTCTGAGTTCGCGCTCGTACCCGCCGTCGTGGTTCCGGCGGCGGCACCCGCGTTCGTGTTCACCGTCACGCAGGCAAGGCTATTGAGTCCGGGCGGCCCGTGGGGAGCGGGCCCGGCGTCCGAATCCGGCAGACTGTGCGGGTGAGTGGAACCGTATTGGTCCTCGGGGGCCGCAGTGAGATCGGATTGGCGGTCGCCGAGCGGCTGGCCGCGCGCGGGGCGCGGACCATCGTGTTGGCGGCGCGGCGCAGCTACGACCTCGACGACGAGGAGGCGCTGCTGCGCAAGGCCGGCGCCCGGCACGTGGATCGGGTCGAGTTCGACGCGGACGACCTGGCCGGACATCGGCCGATGCTGGACGAGGTGATCGCCCGGCACGGCCCGTTGGACATTGTGGTCACCGCGTTCGGCATCCTGGGCGATCAGCGCCGGGCCGAGCTGGACGCGGCACACGCGGTCGCCGTCGTACACACCGACTACACGGCGCACGTGAGCATCCTGACCCACCTGGCGACCGTGCTGCGCGCGCAGGGGCACGGCCGGTTGGTCGTGTTCTCGTCGGTGGCGGGTGTGCGGGTGCGCCGCGCGAACTACGTGTACGGCTCGGCCAAGGCCGGTCTGGACGGCTTCGCGAGCGGCCTGGCCGACGCGCTCGCGGGCAGCGGGGTGCGACTGCTGCTGGTTCGGCCCGGCTTCGTGGTGGGTCGGATGACCGAGGGCATGTCACCCGCGCCGCTGTCCAGCACCCCGGACCAGGTGGCCGACGCGACGATCCGGGCGTTGCTGCGGGGGAAGGGCGAGGTGTGGGTGCCGGCCGTACTGCAGCCGGTGTTCGCGGGCATGCGGGTGGTGCCGCGGCGGGTGTGGCGCAGGCTGCCGCGCTGAGCGACCGGCGGATGGGGTTCGGGCGGCGGCACGGCGGCGGTCGACGCCGGGGGTCGATGGTGGGTGCCGACGCCGGGGCCGACGGGGGTCAGAGCAGCAGGGTGTCGGTGTCGATCGTGGTCAGGAAGTCGTCGAGGGCTTGGAAGGTCTCCCACTCGGGCTGTCCGGAGGCGGTCGCGAGCAGCCTGATCAAGTCCTGTTCCAGGGCCGCGACCCGCTTGCCCTTCCACGCCTTGTCGGCCAGGCTCACGAGCAGTTCGTCCGGATCGTTCGGATTCCACGCCGCGTGCGTGCGGGCGAAGCGGGCCCGGGCGGGCGACACGCCCTGGGCGGTCAGCAGGTCGTAGCCGGCCTGCTCGTGACACGACCCGGGCCCGGCCAATTCCGCCGGGTGCAGGGTCTTGCCGATGTCGTGGGTGGCGGCGCCGAACAGCACCGCGTCGCGGTCGAAGGCCAGGTCCGGGTAGGTCGCCGCGACCCAGTCACACAGCCGGTACGCGACGTCGTGCACGATGCGCAGGTGTTCGACCAGGCGCGGACAGGGCGTGAGTTGATCCAGGAGGACGGCCACTTCGGCGGGCAGCGGACGGAGCTTGGCGGAAGTCACCCGCACAGGGTAAGAGTCCCGCCACGGCATCAGGAAGCGGGGCCGCCCAGCGCCAGGGTCGGCGCGTCGCCCATCACCACCACCGGGTGTGCCGCCGGGTCCAGCGCCCGCAGCAGTTCCGGCAGCGCTTCGGCCGGCAGCGTCACACAGCCGTGGGTGGGTCCGCCGTGGTCGATGTGCAGCCAGATACCGCCGCCGAATTCTTCGCCGCGCGGGCGGGTGGGGTCCAGCGGCGAGGTGCCGCGGACCCGGTTGTAGTCGATCGCGATCACGTGATCGAACGTGCCGGCGAGCGGTTCTCCGGCGAGGCCGGTTCCGTCGATGGCGAAGTCGTCGGACCGGTCGTAGGACAGCCGGGTGCCGGGGTCGGGCCGCAGGCCGCCGGCGTCGGTGAGCGTGAAGACGCCGATCGGCGAGCGGAGATCGCCCTCGTGGTGGTCGGGTGTCCAGCCGAGCCGGCCGTTGCGCGCGGGTCGGCTGCCTTCGCTGCGCCAGCCGCTCGGGCCCCGGGTCCAGAACGAGGCCGTGGCCCGGTCGCTGTCCGGGTGCTCGCCGACGACCAGCAGCAACTGGGTGGTCGCGGCCGGGATTTCGGTCGCCCAGCGGGGGCCGATGCCGGTCGGGACGGGGGCGGGCATCGGCGGTTGGTCCGGGATCGGAACGGCATTCGGGTCGGCGGTGGTCCCGGTGGCGGTGCCCGCGACCGCGCCGGCATCGTCGCCCGGACCGGATCCGGCGGCAAGGGCGTTCCGGGCGGTGGGCACGGCGATCAGGGCGAGCGCGATCGGTGCGGTACGGAACAGCGAGCGTCGGGAGATCGTCATTTGCCCACGACTACCCGCTCTCCGCGACCTACTCGTGCACGGGGGCGGGTGTGTCCGGGGCCGCCACCCGGTCGGCCCTGCCGGGTGACACTCGTTGGTGGTCGCTTCGGCGGGCGTTGCGAGGAGCGCTGTGGGCCGCTTCGGTGGGCGCCGGGTCGGGCGAAGGATCACTCGACGCGGAATCGGCGGCGGGGCCGGGTGTCCGGCGCGGGTGGGCCGGTGGGATGGTCGACGGGATCGGACATCGGATCGGATGTCGGAAAGGGGAGCAATGCGGGTCGGCGTGCTTGGGGTCGGGCGGATCGGGGCGTTTCATGCCCGGGCGCTGAGTGGGATGGAGGCGGTCGAGCGGGTCGTGGTCGCGGACGCGGACCATGGGCGCGCCGAGGCGTTCGCGGCGCGGGCCGGGGTCGAGGCGACACGGTTGCCCGAGGTGTTCGCCGGGATCGACGCGGTCGTGATCGCGGCGCCGACGGCGGTGCACATGGAACTGTTGCGCCGGGCGGCGGACGCGCGGCTGCCGATCCTGTGCGAGAAGCCGATCGCGCTCGACCCGACGATCGCGCGGGAGGCCGTCGAGTACGTGGGGGCACACGGCGCGGGGCTCCAGGTGGGCTTCCAGCGCCGGTTCGATCCGATGTACATCGCGGCTCGGGCGGCGGTGCGCGCGGGCACGCTCGGCACGGTGACCCGGGTGCACGCGGTGAGCGTGGATCGCCGGCCCCCGCCGCCCGAGTTCGTGCCGACCTCGGGCGGCATCTATCGGGACACGCACATTCACGACTTCGACATCGTGCCGTGGGTCACCGGCATGCCGATCGTGGAGGTGACCGCGATCGGCGCGAACCGGGGCGCGGCGGTGTTCCGCGAGTGCGACGACGTCGACGTGTCGGCGGTGCTCTTCCGCCTCGCCGACGGCACCCTCGGCACCGCGCACGCGGGTCGGCAACACGGGCCGGGATACGACGTACGCCTGGAACTGGCGGGCACGGACGGTACGCACGCGTGCGGCGGCGTCACCGAGGGCGACTTCCTGACCCGGTTCGGCGACGCGTACCGCGCGGAACTCGCCGCGTTCGTCGCCATGGCCGCCGGCCGAATCACCAGCCCGTGCCCCGGCCCGGACGCCCTCGCGGCCCAGGCCGTGGCCGAGGCGTGCGTGGTGTCCCGCCGGGAAGGACGCACGGTGCGGGTGGCATAGGGCCTGACCACCTGGGGGTGCGACCGCCGCCCCCGAAGACTGGTCCCAGCCACCCGCGATCCGCGCGGGCGCGGCGGGCGGGGCCGAAGGCGGTTCGCCGGCCTTGCCGGCCTCGCTGGGCCGACCGGCGCGGATCTGCGCTCAGTGGGTTCGCCGCCTTCGCTGGGCTCGCCGGACCGTCGCGCCCGCTGTGCGTGCCGTGCCGTGCGCGCCCGCAACCTCCGCGGCCACCCTGCCCATTCGGCTCGCCACCCTCCTGCGCGCACACCCGCCGGACCCGCCGCGCACCCGGTTTGCCGTGTACCTGGGGTGGGTGGGGCTAGGGCAGGGTGAGGATTTGTGGGCCTTCCTCAGTGATTGCGATGGTGTGTTCGAAGTGGGCGGCTCGGGAGCCGTCGGCGCTGTGGATGGTCCAGCCGTCCTTGGCGGTGAAGCAGCGGTCCTTGCCGCCGGCGATCAGCATCGGCTCCAGGGCCACGGTCAGCCCCGGGCGCAGCAGCATGCCTCGACCCGAGCGGCCCTCGTTGCGCACGTGTGGGTCCTCGTGCATCGTGCGGCCGATGCCGTGGCCGCCGAGGTCCTGCGGCATGCCGTAGCCGGCACCGCGGGCGACCGCGCCGATTGCGGCGGAGACGTCGCCCAGGCGCCCACCCGGGACGGCCGCCGCGATGCCCGCCTCCAGCGCGCGCCGGGTCGCCGCGATCAGCTCGAGGTCGCGTGGGCGGGGTGTGCCCACGGTGAAGGTGATCGCGGCGTCGCCGGTCCAGCCGCGCAGCGTCGCGCCGAAGTCGACGCTCATCAGGTCGCCGTCGCGCAGCCGGTAGTTCGTCGGGATGCCGTGCACCACCACGTCGTTGACCGAAGCGCAGATCACGCCCGGGAAAGGCACCGGCGCGAACGACGGCTTGTAGCCCAGGAACGGGGACGTGGCCCCCGCCTCGCGCAGCACCGCGTGCGCGACCTCGTCCAGCTCCTTGAGCGATACGCCGATGGCGGCGGCCTTGCGGGTCGCTTCCAGGGCGTTCGCCACGATACGGCCGGCCTCGCGCATCGCGGCGATTTCGGCTCGGGTTTTGATCTCGACCACGAGGTCCCCTCCTTGGCCAATTCTTATACCGGTATTAGTATCACGCTCATGGTGCGAACCCCACTGACCCCACTGGAGCGCGAGCGCGGCCTGCATCTCGGCGCGTTGTTGCGCCGTGCGCGCGGAGAGCGCAGCATCGGCCACGTCGCCGTTGCGGCGGGTCTGTCTCCGGAAACGCTGCGCAAGATCGAGACCGGCCGCGCTCCCACGCCCGCGTTCTTCACGATTGCCGCGCTCGCCCTCGAACTGGGCCTCTCGCTCGACGAGGTCGCTGCGGCGTGTGTGATCCCGGATCCCGACGCACTGTCCGCGTAGCGGCGGGTGAGGGGTGCGGGTCCGGGACCCGGGATCGCGTGCGGGATCCGATGCGCGTGCGGGTCGGTCGGCGGATCGGCCGGAAGGTCGGTCGGTACTGCGGATCGGCGCTTCGATGCTCCCGATCAGCAGGGGCCGACGACTCATCCGCCGAACGGAGCCGATGCCGATCCCGGGCCCACGAATCACCCGGCGCCGCGGGTCGATGGCTCGTCCGCGGAGCGGGGTCCACGACTCACCCCCGGCCCGAGCCGATGACTGATTTGCGGGCCCGGGCCCACGGCGTACCCGACGGACCCGGGCCGCCGACTCACCGGACCCGGGCCCCGACTCACCCGGCGCCCCGAGCCGACGACCCATTCGCCGGCCCGAGCCCACGGCTCACCCGCCGGCCGCGGAACGCCGTGCTGCGAGGGTGCCTGCTCGCGATCGCGTTTCGTCAGTGGCCCGCCCGTGCGATGCCGAGCAGTTCGCGACCCCGTTCCGGAGTGCACAGTGGGCCGAGGACCGGGTCGCCCAGCAGTGCGACCGGCGCGATGTGATCCGGGCCGAGCGGCCGCCAGTGGGCCAGCCCGCCCAGCACCGTGCGCCACGCCGCGTCACCCGCACCCACCTCCGCCGCCGCGCGCGCCTGCGCGAGCACCTCCGCCCACGGGCCGTCCGGGCCACCGTCGCCGATCGCCGCATCGTCGAACCGCTCGCGCAGCTCGTCCAGTTCGCGCTCGAAGATGCTCTGCGCGAGGGCCGGCCGTCGCTCGCCGCGATCCAGCGCGCCGAAAGCCGGCACCAGTTCGCGGCCGATCAACGCGCGTCGCGCCGGATCGTCCTGCTCGCCGCGCACGATCGTGGCGAAGGCCCGCTTCGCCTCCACCGCCCCGCCGAGCAGCGCGTGCAGTTGAAAGCGCAGCAACTCCGCGCGAAAGCGGCCGAACGAGCTGCCCTGTTCGAAGACCGCCAGCGGCTCGTCCACCGCGCCGGCCAGGCAGGCCACCCTGGCCTCCTCGATCCGCACCTCCAACGCCCGGGACGTCGCGTTGTCCGGCTTGCGCAGCCGGTGGAACGAGCGGTACTCGTTCCGCATCAACGCGGCGAACCCGGCGTACCGCCGCGGCGCGTCACCGGTCCACGAGGCATGGAAGTACGCCGTCCACTCGCCGTCGGCGTCCACCTCGCCCGGATCCAGCAGCAGCACCGCGGCGTCCCCCTCCAGCGAGATCTGCACCGCGCGGCCGAAGACGGCGCGGAAGTGCTCGTCCTCCTCCAGCCCGAGCAGGATCCGGCACCACTGGGGGGACAACTCGCGAAACCGGCCGACCTGTTCGGTCGAGCCCAACGCGTAGATGAACTCGCCGACGTTGCGCCACCCGTCGCTGATCGCCAGGAACGAGCGGTACGACGGCGGCAGCGGCTGTGCCAACCGTTTCTCCAGCGCCCGGATGCGCTCCTCGCCGGCCGGCGCGAACCCGAGCCAGCCCGCCGCCCGCGCCGACTGCGGGAAGACCTCGGCCTCCTCCGGCTCCAGTGCGTCGATCCACTCCTCGCTCCACGTCCGCAGAAACGGAAGCCAGTCCATTCCACTCACCCGATCCCCCATGCACGCCACTATTCGAACACATACTCCGGTGGCACCAGATCCTGCCAATGGTCGGCGACTCGCGTCACGCCGAGGCCCCTTCGGGCATCGGCTTGCCCCGGTTTCATTCACCGGGACTTCCACGCCGAGCAACTCCTGTGGCTGGGCCGGCGGATCGTCGGCGCGGCATCGACCCGGCACGGCTCCGGCTCAGTCTTTCGCTGACCCACGGGGCGGCAGTCGCCGAGGAGTTCCTGCCCGCGTATGCGAAGACGTCCGGTCGGATCGACGACCAGCACCCCCACCGGGATCTGCTCGACGCGGGCGACGCGCTGCTCGACTGGCCGGAGCCGGAGACCCGTGTGCAGATCGTCGAGTGGCAGCGTTTCGAGGTGTGGGTGGGTCGCGCGGTACGGACGCTACCCAAGGGCTGACGTGGGGCGGGGGCCGAGGACCCGGGCAGCCGAAAGGGCGGTCGACGCGAGGTCGACCGCCCTTGTCGCCGTACCGGTGGCTCAGCCCACCGACTCCTTCTCCCGCTCCGGCGCGTCGACGCTCGCGTCCGTCACGTCCGCGCGCGCCGCCTGGGTGCGGGTGCGGTTCGGCAGGATCAGGCCGACCAGGATGGTGCCCACGGCGAGTACGATCCCGCCGACGAGGCTGGTGTGCGCGACCGCCTGGGTGAACGCGTGGTCGGCGGCCTGGACCAGCGCGTGTGCCTGCTGCGGGCCCGCGACCCGGCCGACCTGGTCGGCTGCGGCGAGCGCGCCGCCGATCGAATCCTTGGCAACGTCCATCGCGGCCGGCGGCAGCTTGCCGTCGACGGCCTTGGTGAGTTCCGACTCGTACGAGGTGGCCAGCACCGAGCCCAGGATCGCGATGCCCAGTGCGCCGCCCAACTCCACCGCGGTGTCGTTGACGCCGCCGCCCGCGCCCAGTTCGTTCTCCGGGAACGAGCCCATGATCGCCTCCGTGCACGGCGACACGCTCAGGCCGATCGCGACGCCGAGCAGCAGCAGCGGGGCCAGGAAGTCGCCGTAGCCGGAACCGTCCGAGACGCGCGTCATCAGCAGTACGCCGATCGTGCCCAGTGCCATGCCGGTGGTCACCGTCACCCGCATGCCCAGCCGCGGGGTGAGCTGCCCGGTGGCGATCGCGCCCAGGCACACCGCGCCGGCCAGCGGCAGCAGTCGCACGCCGGTCTCCAGCGGGCTGTACCCGAGCACGAACTGCAGGTGCTGGGTGAGGAAGTAGATCGCGCCGAAGGTGCCCAGGAAGAACAGCAGTACGGCGAGCATCGAGCCGGAGAAGACCCGCTCGCCGAACTTGCGCAGGTCGAAGATCGGGCGCGGGTGCCGCAGTTCCCAGGCGATGAACGAGGCCAGACCGACGACGAAGACGACCAGCGCGGCCACCGGGCCGGCGCCCCAGCCGAAGTGCGGACCCTCGATGATCGCGTACACGAGCGAGCCCAGCGTCGCGATCGAGAGCGCGCCGCCGACCAGGTCGAGCCGGCCGTAGTCGTGCGCCTTCGACGGCGGGACCACGAACAGCGCGGCGACCACGGCGATCAGCGCGACGGGCACGTTGATCAGGAACGTGGAACCCCACGCGTGGCTCTCCAGCAGCCAACCCGCGAGCAGCGGGCCGAGCGCGATCGCCAGGCCCGAGGTCGCGGTCCACGCGGTGATCGCCTTGGCCCGCTCGCTGCGCGGGAAGGACGCGACCAGCAGGGACAACGTCGCGGGCATGATCACCGCGGCGCCCAGGCCCATCACCGCGCGGGCGATGATCACGCCCGAGGTCGAGTGCACCAGCGAACCGGCGATCGAGCCCGCCGCGAAGACGACCAGGCCGGTGATCAGCGCGCCGCGCCGGCTGTACTTGTCGCCGATCGCGCCCAGCACCAGCATCAGCGCCGCGTACGGCACGGTGTAGGCGTCGATCACCCATTGCAGGTCGCGGCTGGACAGGCCCAGGTCGCGCGTCATGTCGGGCGCGGCCACGATCAGCGACGTGTTGGCCATGACGATGATCAGCAGGCTCAGGCAGAGCACGCCCAGGGCCCACCAGCGGCGCGAGTACGGCCGGTCCATCCGGTCGACCGGCGTGGTGGCGAATACGGACATCGGAACGCCTTTCGGGACAGGCGGCCGGCGCAGCCGCAGTATTTGCACAACGGTGTGCAACTTAGTTGGTTGCACAGTGCTGTGCAAATATGCTGGAACGAATCGGTGTGAACCGGGTGATTCGCCGACTCGGTGCGGGAGTCGGTGCCGTCGGGAGTGGATTTCTGGCAGGCTCCGGGTCACCCCAGGAAGGACGCGCCATGCAGACGAAATCGGGAGCCGAGCGGGCTCCGGCCGAGGCCGACCACGCGGAGGCGGGCGCCGCCGCGCCGCCGCGGCGGCGCCACGCGCAGTGCAATCGGGAGCGCATCCTGGCCGTGGCCCGGACGGAACTGATCCGGGACGCGGACGCGTCGATGGACGACATCGCGCGGGCGGCGGGCGTGGTGCGGCGCACCGTGTACGGGCACTTCCCCAGCCGTGAGGCACTGGTCGCGGGGCTGGCCGAGGAGGCGCGGCGGGACATCCTGGGCGCAGTCGAGGGCGCCATGCGGGACGGGGATTTGCCCGAGGAGGCGGTGGCCCGCTTCGATCTCGCCGCCTGGCGCGGCGGCGATCGATATCGACTGCTGATCAGCTTTGCCCAGCGCAATCTGGACGACGGCGGGATCCCGGCGATGCTGGCGCCGGTGCGGGAGCGCTCGATCGAACTGATCGCTGCGGGTCAGCGCACCAAAGTATTCGCCGACCACCTGCCGGCGCCGGTGCTGGCGCTCGCGTTGGAGGGGATGTGCGTGGCGCTGCTCCAGGCGGTGAACGAGGACGTGCAGGTGACCGCGGTCGACCAGGCGGTGGCCTCGCTGGTCGCACTGGGTGTGCCGGCCGTTCGGGCGATCGAGGTGGTCACCAGGGTCGCCGCCGCGGACGAGGCCGCTGCGGCGGGCACGGCTTGAGTTTCGTCCACGACGAGGCGGACCGGTCGGCGGGCCTGCGGATGCCGGCGGCCGTGCTCCGGCAGGACCGGAGGGCCGCGCCGGCCTTCGACGCGGCGGCCCGGCGGCGGGAGCGGGCGCCGGGCATGCGGCGCGCCACCCCCTCGTGCGGGCGCTTCATGGCCGAGGAGGCACCGATGGCCGGAGCCCCGCGCGAGTTGTTCCGCTGATCACGCCGGTGGCCGTCGCCGGGCCCAGGTCGGTGATCAAGCCCGGCAGGTCGCGCATCGACTTGAACACGGTGGTGTGCGGACCCTCCAGCAGGTGCGGCGCGATCAGGTCGCTCGCGTAGGCGAACGAACGCATCCCGGCCGCGCGGGCCGCGAGCAGGCCGTTGACGCTGTCCTCGACGACGACGCACCGCTCGGGGGCCACGCCCATGCGGGCCGCGG
This sequence comes from Embleya sp. NPDC005575, assembly GCF_040605455.1. Classification (NCBI taxonomy): domain Bacteria; kingdom Bacillati; phylum Actinomycetota; class Actinomycetes; order Kitasatosporales; family Streptomycetaceae; genus Embleya; species Embleya sp. NPDC005575. Next base: position 23,696 of record NZ_JBEXCV010000066.1, read on the forward strand.
CGTGCAGGAACACGTCGGGCGCGGGCTTGCCGTGGGCGACCTCGCTCGCGCTGAAGATTCGGCCGGCGAACCGGTCGTACAGCCCGGTGCGGCCCAGCGTGTGCGCCATCTTGTCGTGGCTTCCGCTGGAGGCCACGCACGTGGGCAGGCCGAGGTCGGCGATGGTGTCCACCGCGTACTCGATGCCGTCGACCGGACTCAGGGCGGTGTCCACTTCGATCCGGTGCAGGCGCTCGAAGCCGCGCGTCCACTCGGCGGCGGTGTCCGCCCCGACGCGCTCGGCGATCTGCTCGGCGATCGACGCTGAGGAGCGGCCCACGAACCGCTCGATCACCTCGGCCGGGGTGAGCGGCCAGCCGTGTTCGGCGCCCAGGGCCACGTGCACGCGGATGGCGATCGGCTCGCTGTCCACGAGGACGCCGTCGCAGTCGAAGATGACGAGTCCCACAGAGTTGATCATGAACGGAGCCTAGAGCGCCACGCCTCCTGTGGGGCGGTGGGGGCGAACCCGCTCGGAGTTCTCGTGAAGATTTACTGGACTCCGTCAAGGTAATCCGGCATGGTCGGCGCATGCCTCACCACCCTCCCGTCGCCCTCGTCACCGGCGCCAGTCGCGGCATCGGCCGTTGCGGCGCCATCGCCCTGGCCCGCGCCGGCTACGACGTGGTTCTCACCGCCCGCACCGTGCGTGAGGGGGAGGGCCGCGGTGGGCCCACCTCGTCCACGGCGGACCCGACGCCGTTCGCGATTCCCGGCAGCCTGGAGAGCACCGCCGGCGAGATCGAGGCGCTGGGCCGGCGGGCGCTGCCGATCCGGATGGACCTGATGGACCGGCGCTCCATCCTCGACGCCTGCGACACGGCCCTGGACACCTGGGGCCGGGTCGACCTGCTCTTCAACAACGCCATCCACCAGGGCCCGGGTGCGATGGACCGGATCCTCGACCTGCCGATCGAGGCCGCGCAGAACCTGCTCGTGGGCAACTACCTGCACCAACTCGTGTTGATCCAGCGGCTGTTGCCGCACCTGCTCGAACACCCGCGCAGCCACGTGGTGAACATGACCTCGGGCTCGGCCCGACTGAATCCGCCCGGCCCGGCCGGCGCGGGCGGCTGGGGCATCGCCTACGCCGCGTCCAAGGCCGCGTTCGGGCGGGTCGCCGGCGTGCTGCACGCGGAGTATCGCGAGCGCGGGCTGCGCGCGTTCAACGTCGACCCCGGCTTCGTGCTCACCGAGTCGCAGAAGGCCCGCGGATCGAGCGGCCACCTCCAGGCCAACTTCACCGCGGCCACGCCCGACATCCCGGGCGAGATCGTCGGTTGGCTCGCCACCGCCGCGGACGCCGATCGCTTCGCGGGCGAGACGGTGTTCGCACAGCGGGTCTGGAAGGAACTGCATCCGGCCGACGCGTGAGCGGCCGCGGGCGACCCCACGGCCGCGCCTGCACGTGGCCGCGCCGTGCCACACGAGCGGCCGGCGCGATACGCGGGCGCGCCGCCGGCGGGCCGCCGCGCCCGCGGGATCGCCGTCGATAGGGTCGCCCGATGGCCACAGTCGTCGAACCGATCTGCTATCCGATCAAGGGCCGCGCCGGCACACCGTGCGATCGGGCGCTGCTGACGCCCGCCGGGCTCGCCCACGACCGCGCCTTCATGGTGGTCGACGCGGACGGCGCCTTCCGCACCCGGCGCCGCGATCCGCGACTGGCGCCGATCCGCCCGGAGATCGGCGCCTGAGGCATCAGCGGGGCAGCGGGCCGACGTACACCCAGGCGCCGTCGTGGCGGACGAACCGGCTGTGCTCGCGCAGCGTGTCCTGGTGCCCGTGCTCGCGGTAGGTCGCGATGAACTCGACGGTGCCCTCCTGATGGAACGGCCCGCCGTCGGTGCTCGCGAGCACCTCCAGACCAAGCCACCGCGTGCCCGCGTCCGGATCGAGCCGCTCCGGCCGGGTGTCGGGATGCCAGGTGCGCAGCAGGTAGGCCGCGTCGTGCACGGCGAACGCGCTGTAGCGCGAGCGCATCAGCGACTCGGCGGTGGGCGCGGGGGAGCCGGCGTGCCGCGCGCCGCAGCAGGCGCCGTAGGTGTCGGACAGGCCGCAGGGGCACGGCGAGCCGGCGGTGACGGCGTGGGGTCGAGGGCGTGAGGTGCGTCGGGACATGCCCCGATTCTGGCCCACCCGGGGCGCGTCGCGCCTACCCGGTGGGGGTCGGCGGCGACGGTGCCAGGCAGGGGCCGGGCAACAGGTCGCGGATCATCGCCTCCCACTCGTCGGTGCTCGGCGGCGCGTCGGTGAGCAGGGCCTGGATGAGCAGGCCGTCCAGCGCGCCGACGAAGACCCGGACCCGGACCGGGTCGGTGGTGAAGCGCAGCGCGAAGTCGGTGACCGCGGCCATCCAGTGATCGGTGGACTCGCGCAGCTCCGGTCGCCGAGCGGCGAGCAGGAACAGTTCGTACTCGGCGACCAGCAGGCCGGGCGCGGTACAGATGTGGTTCAGGTGTTCGGCCAGCGCGCGCCGGGTGTCGCCGGGGGCGGCGGCGATCGAGCGCACGTGGATCGCGTCCGCGGTCATGCACGATGTGAGGGCCGCGGTGAGCAGGTCGTCGACCCCGGCGAAGTAGTACGTGGAGGCGCTGGTCGGCAGGCCCGCCTCGCGCGAGACGGTGCGGTGGCTGACCCCGGCCGCACCGTCGCGCTCGACCACGCGCAGCGTGGCCTCGATCAGCGCCCGACGGCGGCGTTCGCCCTTGGCCCGGCGGCCGTCGACGGCTTCCTCGATCAGTGGGATTCACCTTCTCGTACGGGGGCGGCACTGGGCAGCGAGCCGCTGTGCGCGACGGTGGTCCCGGTCGCGCGCGGCGCGGTGCGGCGCAGCACACGGTATCCACCCAGCGCCACCGAGGCCGCCAGCAGGGCCGCGCCGGCGGCGACGCCGAAGCCCGCCCGGGCCCCGAAGTGGTCGACGACCATGCCGGACAGCGAGGAGCCGGTCGCGACGCCGATGCCGATTCCGGTGGTGGTCCAGGTCATCCCCTCGGTCAGCCGCGCGGGTGGGACCAGGCGCTCGACCAGGCTGATGGTCAGGATCATGGTGGGCGAGATCGTCATGCCGGCGATGAAGACGGTCGCGGCGAGTACGGGCAGGTTGCCCGCGAGCAGCAGCGGCGGGATGGTGACGGCGGTGCAACCGATGCTGATCAGCAACATCCGGGGCAGCGGGGTGGCGAACTTGAAGGCGCCGAAGGCGATCCCGGCCACGCAGGAGCCGGCCGCGTAGGTGGCCAGCACGAAGCTCGCGGCGCCGCGTTGGCCGTGCTCCTCGGCGAACGCGATGGTGACCACGTCCACGGTGCCGAAGATCGCGCCGATCGCGATCAGGGTGACCACGAGCACCTGGAGGCCCCGGATGCGCATCACCGACGTGGTCCTGCCCGCGACGCGCGGATGCGGCGGGGGCTCGGTGCCGCGCTGCACGGTGAACAGGAGTACGCCGATGGTGAAGAAGACGATCGCGGCCAGTGGGCCGGCCTCGGGGAAGGCCGCGACGGAGAGCTGCACGGCGATGATCGGGCCGAGGATGAAGCACACTTCGTCCACCACGGACTCGAACGAGAACGCGGTGTGCAGGTGCGGCGAACCCCGATACAGCACCAGCCAGCGGGAACGGACCATGGCACCCATGCTGGGCATGCAGCCGGCGGGCAAAGCGCACGCGAACAGGGTCCAGTCCGGGGCGTCGTAGCGGGCGCAGAGCAGCAGCACGCCCATCGCCAGCACGCTGACGGCGGTGGCCGGGACGAGTATCCGGCCCTGGCCGTAGCGGTCCACGAGGCGCGATATCTGCGGCGCGATCAGCGCGGTGGCCAGTGCGAACGTGGCGGCCACCGCGCCGGCGAGACCGTACTCGCCGCGCAGTTCGGAGAGCATGGTGACGATGCCGATGCCGCTCATCGAGATGGGCATGCGGGCGATGAAGCCGGCTGCCGAGAATCCCTTGGCGCCGGGCGCGGTGAAGATTTCTCGGTAGGGGTTGCGCACGGGAGTTCCCGTCGATAGGAAAATAAAGTGGGACGTTCGTTCCAGTTTCTATCACGGGGCGTGCGGCGGACCAAGCCGCTTTCGCCCCGACCCAACGCGGCCCGACATGCCGACGCGGCGGCCGGCTCGTCGTCGACCGCCGCGTCACCGGATCGGGTTCGGTCAGGCCGGGTCGACCGTCCAGTCGGGGTGACCGGGCATCGGCGGTGTGTGGGCGCCGTACAGCCACGGGGTCAGGAACGGGGCCAAGTCGCGGCGGGCGACCTCGGAGGCGAGCTTGATGTAGTCGGCCGTGCTCGCGGCGCGGCCTCGGTAGCGGGTGGTCCAGGCGCGTTCGATCCGGGCGAAGGTGTCCGCGCCGACCTCGGCGCGCAGCGCGTAGAAGACCAGCGCAGAGCCGTCGTAGCGCATGCGCTTGAACAGGTTGGGCTCGGTGGGCTCGGCCGGCGCGCCGGTGTCACGGCGCCAGATGTCGTGTTGCCGGTAGGCATCGCGCATCAGCGCCTCCAGGTTGGCACCGCCGTTCTCCTCGCTGTAGACCCGCTCGTAGTAGCGGGCGTGCCCCTCGCTCAGCCACAGGTCGGACCAGTGCTCCATGGCCACGCTGTCGCCGGTCCACTGGTGCACGAGTTCGTGCACCATGTTGCGTTCGGCGTTGACCTTGTCGCCGAGCAGGTCGGCCTTCGGGATCAGGGACAGCGACTGGGTCTCCAACGCGACGCCGAGGTCGGTGTCCGCCACGAGCAGCCCGTAGCTGTCGAATGGATAGGGGCCGAGCCTGCTCTCCACCCAAGCTAGATGACGGGGCGTCAGCGAGCGGTACCGCTCGACTCGGTCGACCAGTTCCGGCGGGACCGCGTCGCGCAGCCGGGTGCCGTCGGCGGCCTGGCCGTCGATCAGTTTGTACTTGCCGACGGCCAGCTGGAAGAGCTGGCCGGCCACGGGCTGCCGGCTGTCGTAGGTCCAGCGGGTGCGGCCCGGCGCGGCCCGCCCCTTGTGCGTGAGGGTGCCGTTGGACAGCGCGACGAGGTCGTCGGCGGCGGTGATGTGGACCGTCGTGCGGGTGCGCAGGCTGGGGTGGTCGTTGTTCGGGAAGATCATCTTGGCGCCGTCGGGCTGCGGGTAGATCACCGTGCCGTCGGGTGTGGGGATCCAGCCGAACGTCTCGATCGCGTCGTCGCGGTGCCGCTGTTGGGTGGGGTCGGCGGTGTACTCGACCCGCACCGTGAACGAGCGGCCCTTGCGCAGCGGCCGGGCCGGGGTGATCACCAACTCGTCACCCTCGCGGGTGGCGGTCGCGGGTCTGCCGTCGACCGTGACGCGGCCGAGCGTGTTGCCCGCGAAGTCGAGGTCGAATCGGGACAGCGCCTGGGTGGCGGTGGCCTCCATGGTGGTGGTCGCCGGGAACGCAGTGCCTGGCGCCTGCCAGTCGAAGTCGAGCGTGTAATGGTCGGCGCGGTAGCCGCCGTTGCCGCTCAGCGGCAGCAGTGGATCGCCGATTCCGGGTGCGCCGGGAGTGGGCCGGGCGTCGCTCGCGTGCGCGCCGGCTGCGCCGGCCGCGGTGAGGGTCAGGGCGGTCGCGATGGCGAGGAGGGCGTGTGGTGGACGTCTCATGCGCTTTACCCTGTGCCGGCTTCGTCGCTCGCGGTAGTGCCCGAGGCGCCCTTTCACCCGGGTGGCATGGCCCGTCCCGGGGCTTGCCGCAATTATCGGCAACCGGACGAGTGAACGTTCGTGCGCGGCCCGCCCGGCGACCCGGGACCGTTGCCCGATCCCGGGCCGCCGACCGTCGGTTGCCGGTCAGGCGCGCTGTTCGGTGGCGCGTTCGGCGGCCTTCTCGGCGGCCTTGTCCGCCTGGAAGCCGTCCTCGTCGCGGCCCTTGCGCCAGTAGCCGGAGAAGGAGATGTCGGCGCGGTCGACCCCGCGCTGGTCGACCAGGTGTCGGCGCAACTCCTTGACCACGCCCGCCTCGCCGTGCACGAACGCGTGCACCCGACCGGTCGGGAAGTCGAGCTTGCGCAGCGCTTCGAGCAGATCGGGACCCGCGTCGCGGGTGATCCAGGTGAGGTCGAGATCCAGCTCGGGGTGGGTGGCCGGCAGGGTGCCGGTGGGGGCCTCGGCGGCGGTGCCCACCTCCAGGAGTGCGATCGCCTTGGCCGCGGCGGGGAGCCGCTCCAGCGAGGCGCTGATCGCCGGGTACGCGCTCTCGTCGCCGATGAACAGGTGCCAGTTCGCCTCGGGGTCGGGCGCGTAGGCGCCGCCGGGGCCGATCAGGCGCAGCGTGTCGCCGGGGCGGGCGCTCGCCGCCCACGGGCCGGCCAGGCCCTCGTCGCCGTGGTGGACGAAGTCGATGGTCAGTTCTCCGGTGTTCGGGTTGTTCGCGCGCACCGTGTAGGTACGGGTGCGCGGCCAGTGCTCGCGCGGGAGTTCGGCGCGGATGGTCTCCATGTCGAACGGCTCGGGGTAGGTCACCCCGGGCAGCGGGAAGAGCACCTTGACGTAGGCGTCGGTGTAGCCGTTGTCGGTGAAGTGTCGGTATCCGTCGCCGCCCGCGACGATCCGGACCAGATGCGGACCGACCCGTTCGCTGCTGTGTACCTGGAGTTCGATCAGTTTGCGGTTCTTGCGTACCGGGCGTTCCGCCATGGAGGTTCTCCTCACCTGCGCTCTGCGACTGGTCCCGTGCCAGTTAGGTATACCTAACCAGCGCGGGTCGCGGGCTGTTCCTCGGGGGTGGCTCTCTTGTGCAGGGTGTGCCCGGCCGAGCAGACGTTCACCGCCACGGGGTGAGGTCGGCGCGCTTGGGCGGGCGGCCGTCGCCGGAGGAGCGGCCGGTGGCGCGGCGGGCGAGCCAGGGGCCCAGATGGGTCCTGGCCCAGCGCACGTCGGCGCGCCGGCGATCCGTCCAGGCCTGCGGCGGGGCGGCGGGCAGCGGCGCGCGCCAGTCGAACTCGGCGGGCAGGCCCAGAGCTTGTGCGGTGGCCTCGGCGACCCGGCGGTGCCCCTCGGTGGACAGATGCAGACGGTCGTCGGCCCACATCCGGGGGTCGTCGAACGCGCGCGCGGTGAACAGGTCGACGACGGTGGCGTCGTGCCGCGCGGCGACGGTGTCCACGAAGGCGACCAACTGCTCGATCCGGGGCATCAGTCGGGCCGAGGAGCGCAGCCGGCGGGTGGGGTCGGTGCTGCGGAAGAGCACCAGATGCGCGCCGCCGGCGGCGAGCTTGGCGGCGGCCTGTTCGAACACCGCGCATACCGCGCCGACGTCGCAGCGTGGGCGCAGCACGTCGTTCAGGCCGCCGGCGAGGGTGATCAGGTCGCCGCCGAGCGCGGTGGCGGTGTCGACCTGCTCGTCGGCGATCTGCCGGATCAGCTTCCCGCGCACGGCGAGGTTGGCATAGCGCAACGTCGGCGTGTCGACGGACAGCCGCTCCGCGAGGAGGTCGGCCCAGCCGCGATAGGTGCCGTCGGCGGCGAGATCGGACATGCCCTCGGTGAAGGAGTCACCGACCGCGACGAAACTCGTGAAGGTGGGATGTGGTGTGTGCATGGCCGGAAAAGCCTAGCCGCGCGCGGCGCGGGTCGCGCACGGGTCGGGCTCGACGGCGCGGTGACGGCGGGCCGCTCGGCAGCGGTTTGCACCCGGGCACGCCGGGCCACTTGGTGGCGGTCGCACCGGTGGTGACGGGGCTACGCGGCGAGGGTCCGAGACTCGGCGAACGGTCGGCCGCTCAGCGACGGCGGGCCACGCCGAAGAAGTAGTCGCCGAGCAGGGTCTTGCTGCCGATCACGTCGAGCCCGTGCCGGGGGAGTTCGTCGAGGAAGTCCCGGTCGCCGAACCGGTCTTCGGTGGGGTGGTCGAACAGGAAGGCGAGGCTGGGCCGGGCCAGCGCGCGAGCGGTCATCTCGGAGAAGTAGAACCGGCCGCCGGGGCGTAACACCCGGCCGACCTCGGCCAGGCACGCGCGCCAGTCGGTGATGTGGTGCACGATCGCGAAGTCGAAGACGGCGTCGTAGCTCGCGTCCGCCGCGCCGATGCCGGCCCGCAGGTCGGTGGCCGAACACTCGACCAGCGCCACCCGGCTGTTGCCGTGCCAGCGCCGGCGGGCCTTGGCGAGCGACGCGGAGTCCAGGTCGATGCCGTCCACCCGAGCCGCGCCGAACCGGTTCAGGATCAACTCGATGCCCCTGCCGGTGCCGCAGCCGATCTCCAGGGCGTGCGCACCGGGGTCGAGCCGCCCGCCCAGGCGCAGCAGCAACGGCGTCTCGTACCAGATCTGCGGGGCCCGGCGGAGGGGGCTGGCGACGACGATCTTCTCGACCGTGTTCATCCGCATGGCGTACTCCCCCTGGTTGCCGAGTGTGGCCGGCGCACCACGATGGGCCATGTCGTGGGCTGCGTCAAGGATGTGGGCGGCGGGTGCGGTGCGCCCTCCTGGGCGAGGGACGGAAGGCGTTAGCCTTCGACGCGAGTCGGTGGTGCGAGCGCGCCGAATTCGCCGAGTGAGGCCGGTCCGGGCGCGGGTCGGTCGGGGCCGTGACCGAGGGTGGGTGCGATGAGCCGGACCGCGATGACAGGAACGCTGACGGTGTTGCTGGTGGAGGACGATCCGGGCGACGCGTTGATGATCGAGGAGGCGTTGCTCGATCGCGAGCAGGGACACACGCTGTGCCGGGCCGCGGACGGCATGGAGGCCCTCGAGTGGTTGCGCGCCCACCCTCGGCCGGACCTGGTGATTCTGGACCTGAACATGCCTCGGATGGACGGCCGTGAGTTGTTGTCGGCAATGAAGGCCGACGAGCGGTGGCGGACGATCCCGGTGGTGGTGCTGACCACGTCGGCCGCACCGGACGACGTGCGGCGCAGCTACGACCTGCACGCCAATGCGTTCGTGACCAAGCCGGTGGAGTTGGAGTCGTTCCTGGCGGCGGTGCGCGGCATCGACGAATTCTTCCTGCGGTTGGTGACCCTGCCGCGCGAGTGAACGGTGCTCGACGCCCCGCCATTCGGGCGCGGCTCGCTCACCCGGTCGGGGGGATCAGCAGGGCGATGCCGTCCAGCAGGCGATCGAGTCCGAAGTCGAAGAGCGAATCGAGATTCAATTCCACGCCCGGATCGCTCAGCGCGGCGGTGTACAACGGGAAGTGACCGCTGCGCAGGATCAGGTCCATCGTCTCGTCCTGCGCCTGCATCCACTCGTCGCTGGAGATGCCGGTGGCACGCTCGGCCTCGAACTCGGCCGCGATGTTGACGGCGGTACCGCGTACGTAGTTCAAGATCGTGACCGCGATGTGGATCATCACCTGCGGCGACAGCCCGGTGAACTCGGCCATCGCCCACTCCACATGCGCCATGCCGCGCACCGTCGGCAGCGGACGCGTCATCGACATGACCTGGGCCAGCCACGGGTGCCCGCGGTACATCTGCCACTGAAGCCGGGCCGAGCTCTCCAGCCGGGCCCGCCAGCCCACCCGCTCGTGGGACGGGATGGGCTGCTCGGCGAACACGTTGTCGGCCATCGCCGCGAGCAGGTCCTCCTTGCCGGGTACGTGCCGGTACAGGGTCATCGCGGCCACGCCCAGTTCGGCGGCGATCTGCCGCATCGACACGGCGGCCAGGCCGCGTTCGTCGGCGATCGCCACGGCCGCCGAGACGACGCGCTCGCGGGTGAGTTCGGCGTCGGTGCGCGGGGGATGCACGGGCGGTACGGCGATGGTCTCGGCGCGCGGACGCGGGCGGCCCGGGCGGTCGGCCCGGCCGGGGGGATCGGCGACCACGGTGCCGATGCCGCGTACGGCGCGGACCAGGCCGGCCTCGCGCAGCGCGGTCAGGACCTTGGTGGCGGTGGCCATCGCCACGCCCCACTCGGCGGTGATCGCCCGGGTGGAGGGGACCCGGTCGCCGGGCCGCAACTCGCCGCTCTCGATCCGGCGGCGCAGTTCGGCGGCGATCCGGATCGAGGGGGCGGTCGGGTCGTTGGGGTGGGGCATCGGGGCCTCCCGGGCGGGTTGGGCGGGCGGTCGGGCAGGCGATACGGCGGTGCACTAGGGCGGTTGTTGGTGCACTATAGGGCACGCGTGGCTCTGAGGCCTAGTGCACTAGTTATGGTGCACTACTTGAGAAGCCTTTATTTGCAACGAAATCTGCGCCATTGCATCCACCTGTCAAGCATGCGTACCCTGTACGAGACATCAGCGTACGCCGTATAGGTGCACCAGCGGGGGAGAGTCCCAGTGACGAACATCGAGACATCCGAGCGGCCCGAGTCGGTGCCGTTGGCGGGGCGGCGGGAGTGGATCGGGCTGGCCGTTCTGCTGCTGCCGCTGCTGCTGGTGAGCATGGACGTGTCGGTGCTCTACTTCGCGGTGCCGTTCATCGGCCGTGCGCTGGAGCCCACCGGGACGCAGCAGTTGTGGATCCTGGACATGTACGGATTCGTACTCTCCGGTCTGCTGATCGTGATGGGTGCGCTCGGCGATCGGATCGGTCGGCGTCGACTGCTGCTGGCGGGCGCGGCGTTGTTCGGCGGCGCATCGCTGGTGGCGGCGTACGCGCACAACGCGGAGACGTTGATCGCGGCCCGGGCGCTGCTGGGTGTGGGCGGCGCGGCGCTGATGCCGTCCACGCTCGCGCTGATTCGCACCATGTTCGCCGACCCCAGGCAGCGCGGGACCGCGATCGCGATCTGGACGGCCGTGATGACCGGCGGGATCTCGCTCGGGCCGATCCTGTCCGGCGTGCTCGTCGAACACTTCTGGTGGGGCTCGATCTTCCTGATCAACGTGCCGGCGATGGCGATCCTGCTGTTCCTGGTCCCGGTGTTCGTGCCGCGCCATCGGGGCCTTGCCCAGGGGCCGTTCGACCTGATCGGCGCGGTGTTGTCGCTGGGCACGCTGTTGCCCGTGGTGTACGGGATCAAGGAGATCGCCCGCTCCGGCGCGGCCACCCTGCCGGTGCTGAGCATCGGCTTCGGGCTGATCGTCGGCGCGTTGTTCGTGCGTCGTCAACTCACGGCCGCACACCCCCTGTTGGACTTGGAACTCCTGCGCATGCGGGCGTTCGGCGGCTCGGTGGTGGCCAATGTGTTGTCGATGTTCGCGATCGTCGGCTTCGCCATCTTCACGACGCAGTATCTGCAATCGGTGCTCGGGATGAGCCCGTTGCGGGCCGCGCTGTGGAGTCTGGTGCCCTCGGGGGCGGTGGCGGTGGCCACTCCGGTGGCCACCGTGCTGGCCCGACGGATGGATCGGGCGTGGGTGATGTTCGGCGGATTCGTGTTGGCCGCCGGCGGCTTCACGGTGCTGACCGGGGCCCGGCCGGACTCCTCGTTGGGGCTGTTGCTCGGCGGGTCCGCGGTGTACGCGGCGGGCGTGGTCGCGGTGATGACCCAGGTGACCGAGATGGCGATGGGCGTCGCGCCGGCCGATCGTGCCGCGTCCGCCTCCGCGGTGTTGGAGTCGGGGAGCGAACTGGGCGGCGCGCTGGGCATGGCACTGCTCGGCACGATCGGCGACGCGGTCTATCACCGCGCGATGGCGGACACGGCGCCGAGCGGCCCGGCCCGGGAGACGCTCGGCGGGGCGCAGGCCGCCGCGGCGCACCTGCCGGAAGACTCCGGACGGGCGCTGGTGGACTCGGCTCGGGACGCGTTCTGCGACGGGATGAACGCGGCGGCGGTCGGGGCGGTGGTGGTGATGGTGGTCGCGGCGGCGTACTGCGTCCGGTTCCTGCGGGGTGTGCCGATCGCGAGTGGTGGTGCGGGGGAGGGCACTGCGGGATCGCATGCGGATTCCGGCGCGAGTTCGGGCGCTGTTTCGGATGGGGTGGGCGACAAGGCGGCGGTTGGGGCAGGGGAGACGTCGAACCTGCGGTGAACGACCGGGCGGCGGGGACGGGGACACGATCGGCTCGGCGTCGGTCGTACCCCTGCCCCCGCCGCCCGGTGGCATGTCCGCGGTCGTTCGGTGGCCGGCTCGTGAGTCGATCCGGGCTCGGGGCCCGGGCGAGTGATGGGGCCGGCGCGGTTCACTTTCGACCGCAGGCGCGGGCGGTGTGGATGGTGGTGGCGGCCAGGTAGAAGGCGTCCGGGCGCCACAGGATGCCGGTGTCGGCGTCCGTGTCGAGCAGGGCGTCCAGGGTGACCAGGTCCTGCGCGTCGAGGCGGTCGGCCAACAGGGCCCGGCGGTGCGTCAGTTCGGCGTACAGGTGTTCGCGAGGCGCGGCGTCCAGCGGCGACGGCAGGTCGATCAGGAACGAGTGCGAACCGGTGGGCACCAGGCCCGCGCGGGCCAGCATGGCCGGCCAGTCCTCGACCTCGGCGCGGGCACCGGGCAGGGTCGCGCGCAACTCGGCGAACCAGTCCTCGTGCGCGGCGTCCAGCCGGGCCTGCAGACCCGGCCGGCCGATGCCGATGTCGCGGGGCAGGAAGCGTGGGGCCAGGCCGCGTTCGACGACCGCGATCACCCCGCCGGGGCGCAGCACCCGGGCCAATGCGTCCAACGCGGCCTGTTGGTCGCCCAGGTGGTGTACGACGTCGCCGGCCCAGACCAGGTCGGCGCTGCCCAGGGCGTCCAGGCCCGCGGGCAGGTCGACCCGGTGGGTGCGGACCCGGTGGCCCAGGCCCTCGCGCCGGGCCCGGGCGCCGGCTCGGGCCAGCAGGCTCGGGCTGTGCGCGCCGGTGACCACGTCGGCGTTGGGGAAGTAGCGGGCCAGCAGGCAGGAGGCGATGCCCGGGCCGCCGCCGAGGTCGAGGATGCGGTCCACCCGGGCCAGCGTGTGGTCGCCGTACAGCGCGAGATCGCGCAGGCGCGCTGCGGCCTGCTCCAGGAACGGGGCATGCAGCTCGGCCTCGCGTTCGAGGTGCCGACCGGCGGCGTCCCGATCCGGATCGTCGGGGCTGGTGTGGATGGTCATCGCTGGGTCTCCCGAGGTCGGGGCGCTCATCGCGGTGGGCGGCCGGGTCCGTTCGTGTGCGTCGCGGGGGACAACGTCGGAGCATGGGCGCGGTAATCCACGGCGGTGCTGGTGGATTCGAAGCGGGGCGTCTTGGTCGGCTCGGGGGCTTGGCGGAGTGGATCGGGCGGTGCCGGTGACGTCGCGGCCGACCTGGTCGGCTCGGTCGGTCGCGTTCGAAGGGGGCCGAGCCGGCACGGGAGTGTGGGGCGCCGGGACGGATACGTTGGTGTCGGGCGGGGATACGGGTGCCTTGTCCGGTGGTTCGACAGGGGAGTGGGATGTCGGTGACGGAGCCGAGCGCGGGGTGTGTTGCCGGGGCTGCGGATCGGCATCGAGGACGTGCGTGTGGTGGCCCCGGCGAGTGAGTTCGTGATGGCCGGCGTCGTACCGCGAGGTGCAGGTGCGTGCGGATGGCGGCGGGGATGTGCGGGCTGCGACGGTCGTGTTCGAGCGGGACGCCTCGACGGTGCACGGGTTGCGGTGGCGGCATCTGCACGAGACGTGGGTCGAACGCTCCTGAGGGTGGGGCTGGGGGCCCGGGGCGGCGGTGCGGGGTCGGCGGTGCGTGGAGCGTGGTCACCCACTCGGAGGAGGCGGACGCGTGGTGGTGAGTGACGGCGCGGCCACGCGGGACTGCTTTCGCAAGTCGTGTTGCATGTCGTTTCGCGCGTCGTTTTCGCGCGTCGTTTTCGCGCGTCGTTTCGCGCGTCCTAGGGTCGAGGGATGAGCGACGAGACCGTGTACAAGCTGGTGGGCACCGACGAATGGGCGACCGCAATGCGGCGCGGGACGTTCGAAGGGTCCGGAATCGACCTGGTGGACGGGTACGTGCACCTGTCCACGGGAGCGCAGGTGGCCGAGACTGCGCGCCGCCACTTCGCCGGCCGCGCCGCGTTGACCCTGGTCGCGGTTGATCCGGGCGCCTTGGGACCCACGCTGCGTTGGGAGCCGTCGCGGGGTGGGGACCTGTTCCCGCACGTGTACGGCGCGGTGGAACCGGCCGCGGTGTGCTGGGCCGAGCCGCTGGAACTGCCCGCGACGCCCGACGGCGACACGGTCGCCGAGGCGGTCCGGCAGGTCTTGCGGGCGCGCGGACACTGACGCGGCGGCGTGACCGGGTGTGACAGTCGCGACGCCGTGAAGTGATGGCGTAATTCGTGGGGTACGTGTCGTGGACGCCATGGTCGGTGTGCGCGACGCTGGAGGGGTGAAAGAGCGCGAGGTCGTTTTCGTCGTCTTCGACGGGTTCCATTCGTTGGATCTGGTCGGTCCCTACGAGGTGTTCGCCCAGGCCGGCGGATATCGCTGTTCGGTGCTGGCGCGGCGGGCCGGGATGGTGGATTCGCACAGCGCGTTGCCGGTGTCCGCCGGGTTCGGGATCGGGGACGTGGCCCCGGAGACCGTGGACACGCTCGTCGTGGTCGGTGGGGCCGGCGTGGACGCGGCCTGCGCCGACCACGAGTTGGTGGCATGGGTGGCGGCGACGGCGGTCTCGGCGCGCCGGGTCACGTCGGTGTGCACTGGGGTGTTCCTGTTGGGCGCCGCCGGGTTGCTGGAGGGGCGCCGGGTGACCACGCATTGGCGCTGTGCCGCGCAGTTGGAGCGTGCCTACCCGGGTGCGTTCGTGGACGTGGATCCGATCTTCGTCCGGGACGGGCGGCTGTGGACGTCGGCGGGGGTGAGCGCGGGGATGGACCTGGCACTGGCCCTGGTCGAGGACGACGCGGGCCGTGAGGTGGCCCTGGAAGTGGCCCGCGAGCTGGTGTTGTTCCTGCGTCGACCGGGTGGCCAGTCCCAGTTCGGTGTGCCGCTGTGGGGGACCCGTCCGGTGGGCGATCCGTTGCGCGGTGCGGTGGACGCGGTGTCGGCCGACCCCGGCGCCCGGCACTCGGTGGCGGACCTGGCCCGACGCGCCGGCATGAGCGAGCGGCACTTCCAGCGCCGGTTCACCGCCGAGATGGGCGTCGGGCCGGCCGGATACGTGGAACGGGTGCGGGTCGAGGCGGCCGGTCGGGCGTTGGCCGAGGGCGCGGATCCGGTCGAGGCGATCGCGCGCCGGTGTGGATTCGGTACGGGCGAGACGCTGCGGCGCATGTTCCATCGGCATCTGGGGGTCACGCCCAGTGAATATCGGGAACGGTTTCGGTCCACGGGCCCGGTGAATTCGGCGAGGCCGGCGGATTTGGCCGGTTCGGCGGGTTCGGCGGGTTCGGCTGGTTCGGTGGAGTCGGTCGTGTCGGCCGAGTCGTCTGTGTCGATGAAGGAGACGTTATGACCATCTACGGGCTGCTGATGTTCGACGGACTCGAAGAGCTCGACCTGGTCGGGCCCTGGGAGGTGTTCACCGCGTCCGCGATGTTGCGCGAGGGCGTGGACACCGTCACCACGATCGCGGCCGGCGTCGAACCGGTGCGCTGCGCCAAGGGATTGCGCCTGCTACCCGAGCACACTTTCCTTGAACACCCACGCCTGGACGTGCTGTTGGTGCCGGGCGGGGTCGGGACTTGGACCGAGGTGGGCCATCAGGCGTTGATCGGGTGGATCGCGCGTACCGCGAGGGACGCCGCGTGGGTGACGAGCGTGTGTACCGGAGCGCTGCTGCTGCACGAGGCCGGCCCCGCGCGGGGGCGCCGAGTGGCCACCCACCACGCGTTCGAGGACACCCTCGCGGCACGCGGCGACATCACCGTGGTCCGCGACGCCCGCTACGTCGTGGACGGCAACCTGGTCACCAGTCAGGGTGTTTCCGCCGGTATCGACATGGCGCTGTGGTTGATCGGACGCCTGCACGGAGTCGAACACGCCCGCGCGGTACGCCGCTACATCCAGTACGAGCCGGCTCCGCCGTACCTGGCGGACGCCCCTGCGGCGTGAGCACGGCGCCACGGCGTGTCGAGTCGTCGGGGTGGCGGTGGGGGGTGTCGGTCGGCGTCCGGGTGTGCGGCGAAGTCGGGCTACTCCGAGAGGGATTGCGCCGAGAAATTGCGCAGGCTGTGCAATCGGTCCCAGTGCTGAGTGATGCGCTGTAGGCCGGTCGCGGTCAGGGCGACGTTCGTATTGGGCTTGCGGTGTACGAACCGCTTCTCGATCGTGACCAGTTCGGCCTCGGCGAGCTTGGTCAGGTGGCTGGAGAGGTTGCCCTTGGTCAGTCCCGTTGCGCGCTGGAGGAATACGAAGTCGGCGGACTCCACGGTGGACAGCACCGTCATGATGGCCAGCCGGCCCGGCTCGTGGATCAGCCGATCGAGGATCGGCCCGTCGCTAGGCGCCGACATCGCTGCCGCCGAGGTCCGGACCCTGGGCGGGACCGAAGGCGCGCTGGAGCGCCGCATGATCGAGGACCCCCGTCACTATCGTTGCCACGCCGACGAGCATAAGACCACCGTTGATTTTGCCCGCAGCCCCCACATCCCCCCAGATCGGCAACAGGCCGGCCACCGCGAGCGTGCCCCAGACGGCCACATGGTGTGGCCTCGGCCGCATGCCGACGGCGTACGAGACGTACATCACCGATGCGAGCGCGGCGGTGGTGGTGCTGAGCGGCAGGGCGACGTGCCAGTCCAGGTTCACCGCGCCGGCGACCAGGGCCGCACCCGCGGCGGTGGCGATCGCGGCTCGCGTGCGGGCTCGGCCCGACGGGGTGACCCGACCGTAGTTCTCGGCGTAGTAGCGGGCCGCCCACAGGTAGACCGCCCCGGCCACGCCCACGAGCGCCCCCGCGGTCCAGGTGACCCATGCGTGATCCAGCGGCCCCCATCGCAGGTTCGTCACTCCGGCGACGATGAACAGGACGCCGGCCGGGATCGAGAGCAGTCCCCTGAGATAGGAGTAGTCCGCCGCAGCCGATTCGAGGCTCTTACGATCCATTGCGATCCTCCCCAAACTGGTTTGTGCTACAGACTCTACGGCTCGATCGGCGTGTTGCAAACAGGTTTGCGACGCAAACTTCGTGTGGGCGGGTGAGTGGATCGGGGTGGCGGAGACGCGTGGGTGACGGCCGGCGCTGGTACATGAACACTGCGGGCGCGGGCGAGAACGACGCCGGCTTCAGGGGGTGGTGGCCGGGATGCCGGTCGGGGTGGGGCGGGTTGGGGGGTGGGGCAGGGTGATGCCGAAGTGGTCCTGGTAGGCGGCCAGGACGGCGGCGTCGTCGGTGAGGTGTTCTTCGTGGCGGTCGGTGCCGGTGGTGCGGACGAGGGTGCGGTCGCTGATGGTGATGCGGCCGTCGGGGGTCGGGCGCGAGCACAGGGGGGCGCGGGTGAAGTGCGACGTGGGCGAGGTCTGATGCCACCAGCAGCCGGCCACGAAGTCGCGCAGGTCGCGCGGTCGCGGCTCCAGGCGGTATTGGGGCCGGCCGTCGTGCAGGATGTCGAGTTCGCCGTACTCGCCTTCGACTACGCGGAACACCCCGCCCGGGTCGCGCTGGTCGGTACGCAGGTCCAGACGCACCGGGTGGTGGGTGAACCGGCCGAATCCGACGTCGGCGAGCCACGGTCGGTCCAGGTCCACGCGCAGCGCGAGGTGGTCGAACGGGATGCCCAGGCGGCCCTGATCGTCGTACGTGCGCGCGGCGAGCAGCGTGACCCGGTAGCCGAGGGCGCGCAGCAGCGCGGCGAACGCGCCGCCGAGTTCGTAGCAGAAGCCGCCGCGGCGCCGGTCCAGGATCTTGGCCAGGAGCGCCTCCTCGGTGAGTTCGACGGGCCGGCCGAGGTGGATGTCGAGGTTTTCGAACGGCACTGCGAGCAGATGCCGCCACTGAAGATCGGCCAGGGCCGCAGCGTCGGGATGTGCGGGGCGCGCGGCATCGAGAAGGGTGAGGTAGGTGTCGGCGCGGTCGTGGTCCACCGTGTCTCCGTGCTGTGTGAGTGCGCCATGCGATGTGATGCGTGGTGCGTGGGGTGCCGAGCGACTCGGCGGCCCTCATCATGCCGATGCCCCCGACCCCGCTCATCACGGGGCGATACCGGCATCCATCCCGCTCGGTCCCGCCGCATACGCGGGGCGCAGGCGTCTCGGTACGGAAACCGCATGCCGCACAGCCCACGCGGGGTGGTCGTGCCGCGCGTCGTGGCGGCCCTGGTGGCCGGCCGGGTTCGACGGCCACGATCGGGCGGGCACCGGCCCCGGAATCGCGTCGGTTGCCGGTGGCAAGCGGGCGGGATGTCGGTCGGCGGACCGCGGCGAGCCGGTCGGCCGACGGGCACCACGCCCACGATCGCGCCCCTTGTCGGGTGCGCGAGCCGAGGCGGCTAGGTTGGACGGCATGCTTGTGGCGTTGATCGATTCCGGGACGGGACTGTTGCCGACGGCGGGGTGGCTGCGACGGTTGCGGCCCGACCTCGACCTACTGCTGTGCATGGACCCCGATCACATGCCCTGGGGCGACCGCGGCGAGGCGATGATCACCCGACGGGTGCTGGCCGCCGCGGACCTGGCCGCCGAGCGCGGTGCCGAGGGCATCGTGGTGCCGTGCAACACCGCCACCGTGACCGCCCTGGACACGCTGCGCACGCGCTGCGAGCCCGCCGTACCGGTGGTGGGCACCGTGCCGGCGATCAAGCCCGCAGCCGGCTCCGGCGCCCCGTTCGCGGTGTGGGCCACCGTCGCCACCACCGCGAGTGCGTACCAGGCCCGCCTGATCGAGGAGTTTGCCGCCGGCCACACCGTGGAGCGGGTGGCCTGCCCCGGCCTGGCCGAGGCGATCGACCGGGCCGATCAGCCGGCCGTCGAGGCCGCCATCGCCGACGCCGCGCGGCGTACCCCCGCGCACTGCGTCGGCGTGGTTCTGGGATGTACGCACTACCCACTCGTCGCCGACCGGATCGCCGCCGCGCTGCCCGCCGGGGTGGGGCTCTACGACAGTGCCGAGGCGGTCGCCCGCCAGACGCTGCGCCGGCTGGGCCTGGCCGAGGACCCGGACGCGCTGCCCGGCACGGTCGAGGTCACCCTCAGCGGACGCCCCGGCACGCTGCCGCCGAACGCGCTGGCCTATCCGCTGGGCCGCGCGCTCGCCGCCGGCGTTCGGCCGGTGCCCGTGCGTGCGCAGCCGGCCTGAGTGGACGCGGATCGCACAACCCGCACTACGCGTTCCAGGTCCTGGTGCACAGCACCAGTTGGTAGCCGTCCGGGTCGACGACGGTGACGCCGTACTCGTCCCAGTACGGGTTGTGCGCGGTGGTCCGGGTGCCACCGGCCGCGACCAGGCGGTCGATCAGCGCGGGGTCGATCGGCTCGCCCAGGTAGAGCACGAACAGGTCCTCGACCGTGGGCGTGGGCGGCAGCGGGTTCTCCGGGTCGATGGTCAGTTCGAAGTGCCAACCGCCGCCCGGGATGCCGACCATGACCAGGTCCCACTCGCCCGAGACGCGCTCGGTGGTGCGCCACAGGACTTCCAGGCCCAGCCCCTCGACGTAGAAGCGTTCGGCGGCGGCCAGGTCGCGCGAGGGGCGGGCGACTCGTACGTGCGTGTCGGTGCTGATCATGTGGCTGAGATTAGTGGGTGCCCACCGGCCCTCGACGGCGTGTGCCGACCCGGCTCGACCGAGTGCCGGTCGCCCGCGAACCGGACGGATCCGACGGGACCCGAAGCGGTCCGCGGGCATCGCACGGGCCGAGCCGGGTGCGACACCGATGCGCCCTGCCGGCGGGGGGGGCGGGGGCGCGGGGCGGGGCCCGGGGGGGGGGGGGGGGAGGGAGGCGAGGGATCTACGCCAGACGACTAAAAAGTAGTG